>NZ_JBJXIB010000148.1:0-14257 GCF_046115965.1 Janthinobacterium sp. CG_23.3
CCACTTTCGAGTGCGAAAGTGAATCGCCATCGACGCAGGCAAGAAGCGCGTCACATGGTCAGCGCAAGAATTGTCTGCCGCGCAGACTCCTAGCGCGACGCTATCCATGCAAGCACCCAACCATCGCACCGGCACCACGCCTTACCACCACCATTTATCACCATGAATCAGGCAGAACAGCAGCGTCTTCTCGACATTTTGGAGTACTGGCACAAGATCGAATTTTTCGTTCCGTTTGATCTGGCGCAAGTAAGCGACACGCAAGACGACTGGAAGTTGCGCTGGCTCGCGCGCGCCGACCTGGCGAGCCAGCCGGCGGGCTTCCTGTCGCAGATGAGCGTGCCGCCCGACCTGAGAATCAACGGCTTCAAGCTGTTCCTCGGCGTGTTCGACAAGGCCGAGATCGCCAGCGCCAGCAAGGCGCCCGCTTCCGCCCACGAACAAATGGAGGAGGCCGAAAAAGACAGCCTGCAAGGGCGCTCCTGCTTCGCCCGGATCGCCCTGAACGCCTTTGGCGAGCCGAATTTCGACCCGGTGTCGGTGTCGACCGTGCCGTGGGCGCTCGGCCAGGGCGTGGCCGGACTGGGGCTGGACGCCTTCGACGCCGCGCTGCAAGACCTGAAGGACCGCTTGCAGAACTTCCGCGCCGCTTGCCGCGCGGCGTTGGCGTCCGAGCCCGACGGCACGCCGACGGCGGCCATGAGCGGCGCCGACATCGTCGCGCTGTTCGAGCTATTCACCGCGTGGGCCAGTTTCACGCCAACGCGCGGGCAACCGCTGGCGCTGCTGGAAATCAGCACCGAGAAAATTCCGGCGCAGAGGGAGCGCGCGGACGACACCGCCCCGGCGCAGCCGTCGCAGCCGTCGCAAAACGCCGAACTCGATTTCGACGTCGACATCGAACCGGAGCCGGCGGTCGACATCCTGAACAGCTTTTACATCGAAGACATCGAGCGCGCCATCTGCGCGGTGCGCGCCGGCGCCGTGCCGGCCGCGCTGCAAGCCTACCTGACGCCGCTGGCGCGCGAGCAGCGCATCGACCTGTACACCGACGCCGGCCGCCAGGCCATCGTCGAGACGCTGCATCCGTTGCGCGGCAACCGCGGCCACTGGCTGGAAGACGCCCAGCGCTCGATGAGCCTAATGCAGCAATTCGCCATCAACGCCGGCCTGCGCCACCTGGCCGACGGCGGCCTGTTTTCCGTCAACGGCCCGCCCGGCACCGGCAAGACCACGCTGCTGCGCGACATCTTCGCCGAGAACATCGTGCGCCGCGCCGCCGTGCTGGCGCGCCTGGGCAAGGCGGCCGACGCCTTTTGCGGCAAGGTCAGGGTCGGCTTCAACGGCGACACCAAGCAAGCCACCATCGCGCGCCTGATCCCCGCACTGTGCGGCTTCGAAATGGTGGTGGCCTCGTCCAACAACGCGGCGGTGGAAAACATCTCGACCGACCTGCCCAAGCGCAAACAGCTGGGCGCCGCCTGGTCCGGCGCCAGCTATCTGCAAACCGTGGCGCAGCGCCTGGCGGCCGAGGGCAGCGACGGCCGCGTCAAGCCGCTGGCGCCCGGCGACACGCCGTGGGGCCTGATTTCCTGCGCGCTCGGCAAGAGCGAAAACCGCAAGCGCTTCGTCTCGAAATTCTATTACGACGGCAAGGAGCCGTACCGCGCCGCCCAGCCCGGCGCGATGCAGCACATCCGCCAGTGGCTGGCCAGCCACCGCGGCGTCGGCTTCCAGCAAGCGGCCGCCGAGTTCCGCGCCGCCGAGCAAAGCGTCGAAGCGGCGCTGGCCGAGCTGGCCGACTACGCCGACCTGTGGGCCGGAGTTGGGTCGGCCACGCGCGAGCAGTTCTGCCGCGCCGGACTAGAGGCCGCCGAGCAGGCCGCGGCCCAGGAGGGCGCCGTCCAACGGGCGCTGGCCGAGGCCGAACGCGCGCTCGCCGGCCACCTTGAGCACCGCGCCGCGCTGCAGGAGGAAGAGCGCTTGCTCGACCGCGGCGCGCCGGGCTTTTTCGCGCGCCTGCTGCGCACCGCGGCGGCGCGCGGCCACCGCGCCGACGTGGCCGCCAACGCCGACGCGCAGCGCGCCGCCGGACGCGCCATCGCCGCCGCCAAGACCCTGATCGCCGGCGAGCTGGCATCGCAGCGCGCGCGCGCCGGCGCAGCCATGGCGGCGGCCCAGGGCGCCCTGGCGGCCATGCAACGCGACTGGGACGCGCTGCAAGCCCGCCAGCAAGCCTGCCGCGCCCGTTTCCCCGACCTGGCGCCGCCGGCCAGCCTGGCGCAACTGGAGGACGACGCGGTGCAAATCGCCGGGCTGTGGCACGACGCCGCCGTGGCGCATCTGCGCTCGACCCTGTTCGCCAAGGCGCTGGCGCTGCACGAGGCCTGGCTGGCCGAGGTGGCGCAAAAGGGCGGCGCCGGCTTCGGCGGCAACCTGTTCGCCATCGCCCTGCTGCTGGACGGCAAACGCCCCGACGACGACGCCCACGTCGCGCCGGTCTGGCAAAGCCTGTTCATGGTGGTGCCGGTGGTGTCGACCACCTTCGCCTCGTTCGCGCGGCAGTTCCGCGGCATGGACGCGGCGTCGCTCGGCTGGCTCTTCATCGACGAGGCCGGCCAGGCCGTGCCGCAAGCGGCCGTCGGCGCGCTGTGGCGCGCCCAACGCGCCGTCGTCGTCGGCGACCCGCTGCAGATCGAGCCGGTCTTCACCGTGCCGGCGCAACTGGTCAGGGGCTTGTCGGCGCAATCGCCGCACACCGCCGACGCCGCCTACGCGCCCGACAAGGTATCGGTGCAGCGCCTGGCCGACGCCGCCAACCCCTACGGCACGCTGGTGGCCGGCGACGCCGCCGAGGGGCTGTGGATCGGCAGCCCGCTGCGGGTGCACCGGCGCTGCGCCGACCCGATGTTCGCGTTGTCGAACGCGATCGCCTACGGCGGCAAAATGGTGTTTGGCCTAGCCGACCGCGAACCGCCGGCGCACGCGCCCGGCCTGGGGCACAGCGCCTGGATCGACGTCGCCGGCGCGACCGCGTACAAGCAGGTGGTACCGCAGCAGATCGAGCTGGTGGCGGAACTGCTGGTGCGGCTGTACCGGCGCGAAGGCGCGCTGCCGTCGCTGTACATCATCTCGCCGTTCAAGGCGGTTAAAAACGAGGTGAAGAAGCGCCTGCTCGGCATCGACTGGAGCGGCGCCGCGCCGAAGCGCAAGGAACTCGAACTGTGGTGCCGGGAGCGGATCGGCACCGTGCACACCTTCCAGGGCAAGGAGCAAAGCATGGTGCTGATGGTGCTGGGCGCCGACCACGGCAGCGCCGGCGCGGCGGCGTGGGCGGCGTCGAAGCCGAACCTGCTGAACGTCGCGCTGACCCGCGCCGAGCACTACATCTACATCATCGGCGAAGCCGCGGTATGGCGCGACCAGCCGCATTTTTCGGTGGCGCACGCTTGCCTGCGCAAGACCGACGCGCCCAGCTTCCTGCGCCAACTGCCGCTGATGGCGTTACCCTCCGTAGGTCGGATGAGCGTAGCGTAATCCGACGCCGAGCCGCTGTCGACGCCAGTCGGGTTACGCCGCTGGTTTCAGCGTCGCCGCGGTTTGCCCGAACATCACGCGCTTGGCCTCCTCGCTCATGGTCGGCTGGGTATTAACCTCGTCGGCGCGGGCGTAGGCGCGCCGGGTCGCCGGTCGCGCCGCGATGGCAGCGAACCAGCGCGCCAGGTGCGGAAAGTCGGACAGCTTCTGGCCCTGCTTCTCGTGCGGCACGACCCACGGGTAGGCGGCCATGTCGGCGATCGAATACGCGTCGCCGGCGAGGAAGGCGCGGTCGGCCAAGCGCCGGTCCAGCACGCCGTACAGGCGGTTGGTTTCGTTCACGTAGCGGTCGATCGCGTACTGGATTTTTTCCGGCGCGTACTGGACGAAATGGTGGTTCTGTCCGGCCATCGGCCCCAAGCCGCCCATCTGCCAGAACAGCCACTGGGTCACTTCGGCGCGGCCGCGCACGTCGGCCGGCAGGAACTGGCCGCTTTTCTCGGCCAGGTATTGCAGGATCGCGCCGGATTCGAACAGGGAAATCGCCGCGCCGCCGTCGGCCGGGGCCTGGTCGACGATCGCCGGAATGCGGTTGTTGGGCGCAATCGCCAGGAATTCGGGCCGGAATTGCTCGCCCTTGCCGATGTTTACCGGGAAGATGCGGTAGGGTAGGCCCGCCTCTTCCAAGAACATCGTCACTTTATGGCCGTTTGGCGTGGTCCAATAGTACAGATCGATCATGTTTTGCTCTCTCCAAGTGGGGTTGCCGGCAAGGCGCTAACAATGTGCATGCCGGCGGCTGCGGGCACCGATATAATGCCACGTAAGCAAAAAAAAGATTTGGCCAGCCCTCCCCCGGCCCCAGCCTCCCCCTTCCGCAGCAACACACTGGAAAGCGACGCCCATGCGCAAGACCCTGATCGTTCTGATGGCTGTTTTCCTGGCGGGCTGCGTCGACGATTCGGCCTCCTACTACATCGACGGGCGCGACCATTCGCTAACCTTGCGCCGCCAGCAAAGCTATTTCTGGAAGAACGAGGCGGCCGTTTCGCTGGTGGCCGCGCGCGTGCCGGAGTGCCAGCGCCTGCACCGGCTGAACACCGCGGAGCCGGCCGGCGAGATGAAGGCCGAGCTGTTCGCCGCCGGCGACGGCACCTGGAACCTGCGCCTCGGCGACCAGTTGTGGCAGGTCGAAACGACCACCTGCAACAGCCTGACCGAGTTGCAGAACGATCCCAAGGCCGACCTCGGCCAGCTGGTCGGCAGCTTCGTGGTCAAGGGCGACAAGCTGGTGTTCGAGGCGACGCCGGCGCAGTAGCGTTGCGTTTGCCAGGATCAAAACCGCGAGTTGGCGTGTCGTAGGTCGGATAGCGAAGCGTAATCCGACAATGTTGGCCGAAGCGAGACGCGCCGCCCCAGGCCGACGTTGTCGGGTTACGCCCTCACGGGCTAACCCGATCTACAAAATCCGGCGTTTACGCGCGCGCCAGCGCGCGCGGGTAAGCAACATTATTCGGCCTGCGCTTGGACGCGATAAGACAAAAACAACAGAGTTGCCTATCCATTCAAACGCTCGCTGTCGAGGTGGGAGAGTTGGTAGTCGTTGTAGCGGCCGCCCGCCGCCGCGTCGGCCGGGATGGCCTCGTCGAGTTGGGCCAGGTCGGCCGCCGACAACTTGACGCTGGTTGCGCCCAGCGCCTCCCGCAGGCGGTCGCGGCGGCGCGCGCCGACCAGCGGCACGATGTCGTCGCCCTGCGCCGCCACCCAGGCGATGGCGACCTGCGCCACCGTCACGCCGAGCGCGTCGGCGAGCGCCCGCACACGCTCGACCAGGTCCAGGTTGCGCGTCAGGTTGGCGCCCTGGAAGCGCGGGCTAAGCTGGCCGCGGAAGTCCGCTTCGCCTTCGCGCTGCTTCGACCAGTGCCCGCTGATCAGGCCGCGCGACAGCACGCCGTAGGCGGTCACGCCGATACCCAGTTCGCGCGCAACCGGCAGAATGTCGCGTTCGACGCCGCGCGAAATCATCGAGTACTCGATCTGCAGGTCGCTGATCGGATGCACCGCGTGGGCCCGGCGCAAGGTCTCGGCGCCGACCTCGGACAGGCCGATGTGGCGCACGTGGCCGGCCTTGACCAGGTCGGCGATGGCCCCCACCGTGTCCTCGATCGGCACGTTCGGATCGAGCCGCGCCGGGCGGTAGATGTCAATGCGGTCGGTGCCCAGCCGCCGCAGCGAGTAGGCGGCGAAATTTTTCACCGCCACCGGGCGGCCGTCGACGCCGCCCCAGCCGCCGTCCGGGTCGCGCAGCGCGCCGAACTTGACGCTGACGACGGCGTTGTCGCGCCGCCCGCCGGCCAGCGCCTCGCGCAGCAGCAGCTCGTTGTGCCCCATGCCGTAGAAGTCGCCGGTGTCGAGCAGCGTCACACCGGCTTCCAGCGCGGCGTGGATGGTGGCTAGGCTCTCGCCGCGGTCGGCCGGGCCGTACAGGTCGGACATGCCCATCAGGCCGAGGCCGAGTTGGGCCACTTGCGGGCCGGTGCGGCCAAGTTGACGATGTTCCATGTTGAATCTCCCAAGGGTGCGATGCGGTGGGGGCGCGGCGTGTGTCTGGCCCGGTGTGGCATTATGCAATTAACGATTCCGGTAATAAATGGGGTAATATTTATTACTTTATTCGAGAAAACGAAACAATCGGGAAGATGGCGACATGGACCAGCTGAAGGCGATGCAAATTTTCAAATGCGTGGCGCAGTGCAAGAGCTTCACGCAGGCGGCCGAGCAGCTCGACCTGCCCAAGCCGACCGTGACGAACGCCGTGCAAAGCGTCGAGCAGCAGCTCGGCGTGCGGCTGTTGCAGCGCACCACCCGCAAGGTCAGCCTGACGGTCGAGGGCGGCATCTACCTGGAGCGCTGCATCCGCCTGCTCAACGACCTTGAAGACGTCAACGCCCTGTTCCTCGGCCCCGACCACCTGCCCAGCGGCGCGGTGCGGGTCGACCTGCCGGAACGCTTCGCGCGCCTGCAGGTGATCCCGGCGCTGCCCGATTTCTTCCGGCAGTATCCGAACATACAGGTGCGGCTGGGGTCGAACGACCGCTACGCCGACCTGGTCGGCGAGGGCATCGACTGCGCGCTGCGCGTGGGCACGCTGCGCGACTCCAGCCTGGTGGCCAAACGCGTCGGCGAGCTGCACCAGGTGAACGTCGCCGCGCCCAGCTACCTGGAACAGCACGGCCGCCCGCACAGCCCCGCCGACCTGGCACGCCACTACGCCGTCAACTTCTTTTCCAGCCAGAGCGGCCGCGACTTCGACTGGGAATACCAGGAGGACGGCGCGACCCGTTCGATGGTGATGCGCAGCCTGATCTCGGTCAGCAGCGCCGAAGCCTACGTCGCCAGTTGCCGCGCCGGCCTGGGCCTGATCCAGGCGCCGCGCATGGGCATGGAGGCGCTGCTCGACGCCGGCGAGTTGGAGGAGGTGATGCCGCGCTGGCGCGCCGCGCCGCTGCCGGTCGCCATCGTGTATTCCCACAACAAGCACCTGTCGCCGCGGGTGCGGGTGTTCGTCGACTGGCTGGCCGGCATCCTGGAGCTGGCGTGAATCGAACTGTGGCAAAATGCAGGCCGGCCTGCGCGCCGCCCATTTTGTAGTTTGAAGGAACTGGCATGACCAAAATCGAAGCAATGAAACGCATCAACGACCGCCTCGGCAACCCCGCCCTGACCGAGCAGAACACGCACTTCGCCAACGTCGTCGTGTATGGCGCCGACGAGGGCTGGTGGCTGAAAATCCCCTACCTGACCTTCAAGCGGGAACTGCACTTCATCCTCAACAACGAGAAGGCCAAGAGCTTCCAGCACCTGACGATCAACGCCAACCAGATCCTCAGCCCCGGCATGAAATTCCGCAGCAGCGACGGTGCCGCCGACGCCTTCATGTCGGCCTCGTCGCCGAAGCGCCTGGTCGACCTGCTGCCGGGCGGCAGCAAGTACAACTTCACCCGCCATGTCGTCAACGACTACCGCCACTAGAAGCGCCAGGCCGACGCCGGGCCGCCGCCGACGCCAGTCGGGTTACCCGCGCCGTGTAACGGGTTCCGGCTAACCCGACCTACGATATCGAGCCAGCTTAACGCCATTGGCGCACGACGCCGGCTACTTGCCGCGCGGGCGGTGGGCGTCCACCAGCAGCGCCGATATCGACACCGCCGAGGTCGGCTCCGGCCACTCGTCGCCGGGGCCGAACCAGCGCGCCTCGGCGATTTCGTGTCCGTCGACGCGGATCTCGCCGTCGAGGTAGTCGGCGGTGAAGGCGATCATCAGCGAATGCGGGAACGGCCAGGACTGGCTCATGAAGTATTCCAGATTGTGCACCCGCAGGCCGACCTCCTCCATCACTTCGCGGCGCACCGCCTCCTCGATCGACTCGCCGGCTTCCAGGAAACCTGCCAGCGGCGAAAAACGCTTCGACGGCGAGGCCGTGTGCAGCGCCAGCAGCACCGCGTCGCCCTTGCGGATCAATACCATCATCGCCGGCGAGATGCGCGGGTAGGCCGCCATGCCGCAGGCCGGGCACCGGTAGCAGCGCTCGCCCGGCGCCAGCGCCGTCGGCGTCGCGCAGGCGCCGCAATAGCGGTGGGTGCGCGCCCACTCGGCGATCTGGCTGGCGCGCCCGGCCAGGCCCAGCAGCTCGTCGTCGAGGACGCCGAACAGCGAGCGCAGGCCGCGGTAGGCGTGGCCGTCGTCCGGCAGGCGCTCGTCGTCTACCCACAGCACCTGGCAATAGCGCCCGTCCAGCAGCCCGACCGGATGGGCGCGGCCGAGATCGGCGCCGATGGCCGCCAGCGCGGCGGCGCCGGGAAAACCCAGGTCGGCCTCGCGCAGCAACAGGCGCTCGCGGTGGAACACGAACGTGAGCGGGTCGGCGTGCGTCAGAGGCGCCATCAGGGGAACGAAGCAAGCGGGTGTCTGTATCATGCGCGGCGGGGGTTGAAAACGGGTGGCAGGGAAGGACGGCGCCCCGGCCGGGGCGCCGCCGCGGCGCATCAGCTCAGCAGGACGCGCAATTCCTCGATCAGCTTGCCGATGTCGTACTGGTGGTTGCCAACGAAGAAGCCCTTGGTGTCAATGTACTCGGCGTCGGCCAGGTTGCCGCGCACCTCGTAGTCGAAATACTTGATGACCTCGTTCTTGACAAAATTGCCGGTGACGATGGGGCGGCATTCGACGCCGTTCGCCAGCAGCCTGGTGGTGATTTCCCGGCGCGTGTGGGGCGCGTCTTCCTTGAGCACGAAGGAAAAGCCGAACCAGCTGCTGGAACCGGTCTCGCGCTGGATCGACAGGTAGGGGTGGCGCTCGAACAGTTCCTGGAAGCGGCGGCCGTTGGCGCGCCGGTTGGCCAGGAAGTCCGGCAGCTTCTTCAACTGCTCGATACCGATCGCGCCGCTCATCTCGAGCGGCCGGACGTTATATCCGGGCAACACAAACTTGAACGATTCCTCGAAGGGGTCGTCGCTTTTGACGCCGCTGACCAGGTTTTCCCTGGGCAGGTTGCGGGTCCAGCCGTGCGCGCGGATGCACAGCAGGATGTGGTACAGCTCCTCGTCGTCGGTGACGACGCAGCCGCCCTCCATGGTGGCGATATGGTGCGAGAAGAAGGAGCTGAAGGTGCCCATCAGGCCGAAGGTGCCGGCCTGCTTGTTGTCGAACAGCGCGCCCATCGACTCGCAGTTATCCTCCAGCAGCAGGATGTCCTTGCCGGCGATGAGCGCCTGGATCGCCGTGAAATCGTTGGGGTTGCCCAGCAGGTTGACCGCCAGGATGGCGCGGGTCTTGTCGGTGATGGCCGCCTGCAGCTTGACCAGGTCGATATTCAGCGTGTCCTTGTCGATGTCGACGAACACCAGCTTCAGGCCGTACTGGTACAGCGGATAGTAGGTCGTCGACCACGACACCGCCGGCACGATCACCTCGTCACCGCGCTTGAGCTTGGGATGCTTGGTGTAAAACAGCGCGGCGATCATCAGCAGGTTCGCGGTCGAGCCGGAACTGACCATGACGGCGTAGCGCGAGCCGAAAAACTCGGCGAAGCGCTGCTCGTATTCGCCGACGTATTTACCCATGGTAAACATGTTCGAATCGATCACCTTCTGGATCGCGCCCAGCTCCTTGTCGTCCCACGTACTACTGGCCAAAGGGTAATTAACCACGCCGCACCTCATTCATATAATAGTCGTAAGTTTGTTGTATGCCGTCCGCGATCGAGGTGGCGTATTTCCAGCCGAAGGCGGCGAGTTTCCTGTCGTCGATCAGCTTTTGCTTCATGCCCACCGGTTTCGACAGGTCGTGCTCGAAGGCGCCGTCGAAGCCGACCGTGCGCGCCACCGCCGCGTAGTACTCGTTGATGGTGTAGTCGTGTCCCAGGCCGACGTTGATGTTCTGCGGCATCGCCTCGAAGCGGTCGATGGCGTAGAACACGAAGTCGGCCAGGTCGCCGGCGTACATGAACTCGCGCCGCGCCGTGCCGTCGCCCCAGATGTCGATGGCGGCCCGGCCGGCCAGCTTGGCGTCGACGATTTTCTTGATTACCGCGGGGATCATGTGCGAATGCTTCGGGTCGAACTTGTCGTGGCGGCCGTAAATATTGCAGGGAATGACGGTTTTATACAACAGCGCCGGTTCTTCCTTGCGGATGTATTCGCACAGGCGCGTGCTGGCGATTTTCGCCAGCGCGTAACCCTCGTTGGTCGGCTCGAGCTCGCCGGCCAGGATCAGCTCCTCGGCCAGCGGGTTGGCCGCCGCGCGCGGATACATGCAGGAGCTGCTCAGGTTCATCAGCCGGCCGACGCCGGCGGCGCGCGCCGCCGTGATGAGGTTCAAGCCCATCTGCATATTGTCGACCAGGAACCTGACCGGCTCGGCCATGTTGGCTTGGATGCCGCCGACCACGCCGGCGCAATGGATCACCATGTCGGGCCGGTGCGCCGCCAGCCAGGCGGCCACGGCGGCGCCGTCGAGCAGGTTCAGTTCGGCGCTGGACGGCGCCAGCAGCGCGTGGCTGGCGGCGCCGGCGTGCTCGAGGATGTTCTTGCCGACCATGCCGTTGCCGCCGGTTAACAGGATGTTCATCTGGTGGCGCCCCGCGTCATTCGGTGGGCACGGCGACGGCGTGGCCGTGGCGCTGCAGCAGCGTCTGGCGGCGCGCCTGGTCGAGGTCGTGGGCGACCATTTCCGCGCACATTTGCTGCATGGTGATTTCCGGCACCCAGCCCAGCTTGGCCTTGGCCTTGCTCGGGTCGCCCAGCAGGGTTTCCACCTCGGTCGGGCGGAAGTAGCGCGGGTCGACCCGCATCACCACGTCGCCGGCCTTCAGCGCCGGCGCCTTGTCGCCGTCGACCCGCTCGACGACGCCGATCTCGTCGACGCCGCTGCCCTCGAAGCGCAACGCGACGCCCAGCTCGCCGGCGGAAATCTCGATGAACTGGCGCACCGAATACTGCACCCCGGTGGCGATGACGAAGTCGTCCGGCTGCTCCTGCTGCAACATCATCCACTGCATGCGCACATAGTCCTTGGCGTGGCCCCAGTCGCGCAGCGCGTCGATATTGCCGAGGTACAGGCAGCGCTCCAGGCCCTGGGCGATATTCGCCAGCGCGCGCGTGATCTTGCGCGTGACGAAGGTCTCGCCGCGGCGCGGCGACTCGTGGTTGAACAGGATGCCGTTGCAGGCGTACATGCCGTAGGCTTCGCGGTAGTTGACCGTCATCCAGTAGGCGTACATCTTGGCCACCGCGTACGGCGAGCGCGGATAGAACGGCGTGGTTTCCTTTTGCGGGGTTTCCCGCACCAGGCCGTAGAGTTCGGACGTCGAGGCTTGGTAGAAGCGCGTCTTCTTGGTCAGCCCCAGCAGGCGGATCGCCTCGAGCAGGCGCAGCGTGCCGAGCGCGTCGACGTCGGCGGTGTATTCCGGCGCCTCGAAACTGACGGCCACGTGCGATTGCGCGCCCAGGTTGTAGACCTCGTCGGGCTGCACCTGCTGCAGGATGCGCGTCAGGTTGGAGGAATCGCTCAGGTCGCCGTAATGCAGGATGAAGCGCTGGTTGTCGACATGCGGGTCCTGGAACACGTGGTCGATGCGCTGCGTATTGAACGACGAGGCGCGGCGCTTGATGCCGTGCACCTCATAGCCCTTTTCAAGCAGGAACTCGGCAAGATAAGAACCGTCTTGTCCCGTGACGCCGGTAATCAGTGCTTTTTTCATAAATGGCTTATCCTGGTATTTATATTATTCAATACGATTGATTCAACACGACATCACGGCAGATGGCGACGGCCCTCCAGGAATCGGCGGCCGGGGGGGGGCGCGGCGGCGGAACCGGGCCCGCCGGCGGCGGCTGGTTGCGCCCTATCCGGCCGCCCGGCGGCGCCCTGTTTCCCCTTGGAAAACGCCCGTCCCAGTATATACGAACTTTTTCGCCCGATGGTCGCCAAGCGCCGCCGCCGCGCATTTTTCTGCACAGCCGCGGCGCGGCGGCAAAAGGAGAATTGGCGGCTACACACGCTGTTGCTTCTGGTTTAGAATACCTCGCACTTAGGCGAGAATCCACCATTGCCCGTCCGCGCCGCCGAAGCGGGCGCCGCGGCGCTCAATACCAGACAAAAAACAGATTCAGGGGGCACTATGAAGGCAGTCATTCTCGCCGGCGGGTTGGGCACACGGCTCAGCGAAGAGACCACGGTCAAACCGAAGCCGATGGTGGAAATCGGCGGCAAGCCGATCCTGTGGCACATCCTGAAAAACTATTCAGTGCACGGCATTAACGACTTCGTCATCTGCTGCGGCTACAAGGGCTACCTGATCAAGGAGTTTTTCGCCAACTACTTCCTGCACACCTCGGACGTCACCTTCGACATGCGCGCCAACACCATGGAAGTGCATTCGCGCCACGCCGAACCGTGGAAGGTGACGCTGGTCGACACCGGCGAGAACACGCTGACGGGCGGGCGCCTGAAGCGCGTGCGCAGCTTCGTCGAGGACGACGAGGCCTTCTGCTTCACCTACGGCGACGGCGTGGCCGACATCGACATCGCCGCCTCGGTCGAATTCCACCGCCGCCACGGCAAGCTCGGCACCATGACGGCGGTGCAGCCGCCGGGGCGCTTCGGCGCCATCGACATCGACGGCCAGCGCATCGTCAGCTTCAAGGAAAAACCGCAGGGCGACGGCAGCTGGATCAACGGCGGCTACTTCGTGCTCTCGCCGAAGGTGATCGACTACATCGACGACGACAGCACCACCTGGGAAAAGGGGCCGATGGAGAACCTGGCGCGCGACAACCAGATCGACGCCTACTTCCACGCCGGCTTCTGGCAGCCGATGGACACGCTGCGCGACAAGGTGCTGCTGGAAGACCTGTGGCAGCGCGGCGACGCGCCGTGGAAACGCTGGCCATGAACCCGGCCTTCTGGCGCGGCAAGCGGGTCTTCCTGACCGGCCACACCGGCTTCAAGGGCGGCTGGCTGAGCCTGTGGCTGCAGCAGCTCGGCGCCCACGTCACCGGCTACGCGCTGGACGCGCCCAGCGAACCGAGCCTGTTTACCGTCGCCGGCGTCGGCGCCGGCATGGACTCGCGCATCGGCGACATCCGCGACGGCGCCCGCCTGGCCGAGGCGATGCAGCAGGCGCGCCCGGAAATCGCCATCCACATGGCGGCGCAGGCGCTGGTGCGCTACTCCTACGCCAACCCGGTCGAAACCTACGCCGTCAACGTCATGGGCCTGGTGAACTTCTTCGAGGCGGTGCGCGCCACCCCCGGCGTCAGGGCGGTGGTCAACGTCACCAGCGACAAGTGCTATGAAAACCGCGAATGGCCGTGGGGCTACCGCGAAAACGAGGCCTTCGGCGGCTACGACCCGTACAGCAACAGCAAGGCTTGCGCCGAACTGGTCACGGCCGGCTATCGCAGCTCCTTCTTCAATCCGCTGCAGCACGCCCAGCACGGCGTCGCGCTCGGCTCCGGACGCGCCGGCAACGTCATCGGCGGCGGCGACTGGGCCGCCGACCGCCTGATCCCGGACATGCTGCGCGCCATCGGCGCCGGCCAGCCCGTACTCATCCGCAACCCGGCGGCGGTGCGGCCGTGGCAGCACGTGCTGGAGCCGCTGTCGGGCTACCTGACGCTGGCCGAGCGCCTGTTCGAGGACGGCGCCCAGCACGCCGAAGGCTTCAACTTCGGCCCGCACGAGACCGACGCCCGCCCGGTCGAATGGATCGTCGAACGGCTCTGCCAGGGCTGGGGCGAAGGCGCCGCCTGGCGCCTGGACGGCGCGCCGCAGCCGCACGAGGCGACCTACCTGAAGCTCGACTGCGCCAAGGCGCGCGCCCGGCTGGGCTGGCAGCCGCGCTGGAACCTGGACCAGGCCATCGGCCAGATCGTCGCCTGGCACCGGGCCCACGCGGACGGCGCCGACATGCGCGCGCTGACCGTGGCGCAAATCGACACCTATCAAAACACCCCACTCAGTTAAGGCAGCAGCATGAGCGAACAACACAGCAAAGAAGAACTCCGCGAACAAATCCTGGCCCTGGTGGCGCGCTACGGGGGGGGGGGGGGGGGGGCGCGGCCAGTCGAGACGAGCGTGATGGCTGTATTCTTGGCCAGCAAGGTGGGCTTGTTCCCCCAGCTGGATATGGTGATGCCGCTGTCTACGGACGCATGGC
>NZ_JBJXIB010000149.1:0-14024 GCF_046115965.1 Janthinobacterium sp. CG_23.3
GCGGGGCGGTTTTGGTGGCATGCACGCATGATGCGTTATCCACGATTCGTTTACAACAACTTTCTACGCTGTACGCTCAGGCTGAATAGTCACCAATATTCTTCTTTTGATCGGCGGATGTTTGAGCGCCATCGCGGCGGTGCTGCACATCGGCATCATCCTGGGCGGCCCGTCCTGGTATCGTTTTTTTGGCGCGGGGGAGCGGATGGCTACGGCGGCGCAGGCCGGGCACTTGTACCCGACGATCGTCACCTCGTGCATCGCCTTGGTCTTGGCGGCATGGTCCGCATATGCATTTTCCGGTGCCGGACTGCTGGCCCGGTTGCCGTTTTTGGAGTTGGCGCTGGTGTTGATCACGATCGTCTATCTGCTTAGGGGCCTGGCCATTTTGCCGCTGATATCGATTGCGAAGGTGCCGCCCACGCCCTTTCTGGTCTGGAGTTCGCTGATTTGCCTGGCTTATGGATTGGTACACATGATTGGCTTAATGCAGATGTGGCGAACGTCATAAGGCGTCGGCCTGTTGTTTTGGGCCGGCTAGCAGCACCGCGTGGGTTCCCGCCGCGATGACGCTCGCGAAGTTCCGGATTTTCGTATGCCGGCTATCGTTGTCCTGGTGAAATAAACGTTGGCGGCGGCGGCCCATCTATTGATTTAGCGCCGCGCTTCGTGTTAAACTTCGCGCACGCTTTTTTGAGGGGTAAAAAACTCTCGAATCAGAGTCCGCTGAACGGTATCATCAGCACAGGTCCCCATCGTCTAGAGGCCTAGGACATCACCCTTTCACGGTGAGTACAGGGGTTCGAATCCCCTTGGGGACGCCAAGGATTTTTCGGCAGTCGGCACTACCAGGTCAGGATGCGCGGTTCGGCATTCAGGACAGATTTCTGTCCCCATCGTCTAGAGGCCTAGGACATCACCCTTTCACGGTGAGTACAGGGGTTCGAATCCCCTTGGGGACGCCAGTTCAGCTTCGTTGGAAGCCAGCAGATAAGCCGCCTTGAGCGGCTTTTTTGTCGCCCGGAACATTGTGGGATGTGCCAAATTACGGCATGCTCACGCCAACATTCGGCACGCCGGCGCGCCCAGGCGATACAATGTGGGGCATCCTTGCCGTGCACCTAGCCTTGAATGACACCATCCACCATGCAACCCGTTAAAGACCGCGCGACCTCCCTGGCCCTGTTCTGTAAGGTCGTCGACAACTATGGCGACATCGGCATCTGCTGGCGCTTCGCCCGCCAATTGCAGCGGGAGCACGGCATCGCCGTCACCCTGTGGGTCGACGACTTGCCGACTTTCCAGCGCATTTGCCCGGACGTCGCGCTCGACGCCGAGGCGCAGCAGCTGGCCGGCGTGGCGGTACGCCACTGGCGCGACCAGGAGGGCGTGTTTGCGCCCGGCGATGTGGCCGACATCGTGATCGAGTTTTTCGCCTGCGATATTCCGCCGGGCTATATTGCCGCGATGGCCGGGTGCGATCCGCGCCCGGTGTGGCTGAACCTGGAAGGCTTGACTGCCGAGGAGTGGGTCGAGGGTTGCCACACTTTGCCGTCGCCGCATCCCCGCTTGCCTTTGACGAAACATTTCTTCTTTCCCGGATTCACCAGTAAAACCGGCGGCCTGTTGCGTGAATCCGCGTTGGAGGGGCAGCGTCGGCAGTTCCAGTCGGAGCCGGCGGCCATGGCCGCCTTCCTGGCCAGGTTTGGCGTGGCGCCGGCCGAGATGGCGTCGCTAAAGGTGTCGCTGTTCTGCTATCCGCACGCGCCGGTCGCGGAAATGTTTGCCGCGTGGCAAAGCGGCGATGCGCCCGTCACCTGCCTGGTACCCGAAGGCGTCGCGGTCGAGGCGGTGCGGGCGTTTCTCGGTTCGGCGGCGGGCGCGGGCGCGGCAGCTACGCGCGGCGCGCTGACCGTGCGCGTGTTGCCGTTTGTCGCCCAGCCGGACTACGACAAGCTGTTATGGGCTTGCGACCTGAATTTTGTGCGCGGCGAAGACTCTTTCGTGCGCGCGCAGTGGGCGGGCAAGCCGTTTATCTGGCATATTTATCCGCAGGACGAAAATTTGCACCACGTCAAATTGCGGGCGTTTTTGCAACGCTATTGCGTCAACATGGATAGTTTGACCGCCTTTTCCTTGCACTGGAACGGCGCGCCGGCGCCGGGCGTCGGCGAGCGGGCCGACTGGTCCGCGCTGTGGCCGCCGTTTCAGGCGGACATGGCGGAAGTGGCCCGCCGCTCCGCCGGCTGGCAGGGGGAAATGCTGGCCAACGGCGATCTGGCGAGCAACCTGCTGAAGTTTTCCCGTTCGCTGCGGTAGGCGGGGCGCGAAAAACAGGGTAAAATGCCCGGTTAATTTATAACGTATTTTTTTCGATCAAACGTGAGCTTTCGGCGCCCTTGGCCCAGAGGCGACAGATGATTTTTATGCAACCTACTTTTTACGTACACTCCCTATGAAACCTGCAAAAGAAATTCGCGTTGGCAACATCATTATGGTCGACAGCAAGCCTATGATCATCTTGCGTTCCGATGTCAACGGTTCGAGCCGCACGGGCTTCACGTACAAATGGAAGATGAAAAATCTTCTGACGAACAGCCCTCAGGAAAACGTATTCCGCGGCGACGATAAATTTGACGTGGTTGTTCTCGATAAAAAGCCGGTGACGTATTCGTATTTCGCCGATCCATTGTTCGTGTTCATGGATGCTGAATACAACCAGTATGAAATCGAAGAAGAAAACCTGGGCGATGCATTGCATTACCTGAAAGACGGTATGGAATGCGAAGCCGTGTTTTACGACGGCAAAGCGATTTCGGTTGAATTGCCAACCACCATCGCTCGTCAGATTTTCTATTCGGAGCCAGCGGTCAAAGGCAATACCTCGGGTAACGTCTTGAAAGAAGCGCAGATCGAAAACGCCATCGAAGCGCATCGCCACACCGTTCAAGTGCCGCTGTTTGTCAGCCAGGACGATACGATTGAAATCGATACCCGTACCAACGAATACAAGCGCGTGGTCCGTAACTAAGATAACACTTAGGCGCGCATCTGCGAAAACGCTGCCGAAAACAGGCAGCGTTTTTTTTCGTCCTTTTTTCGGCGTCGGCGTTTCAGCGGCGTTTTTTTTGTTATCTTTTTTTGCATGCAAAAAAACTAATCTTGTCTGGATTTCCAATGACTCGCGCTGCTATGCTACGGACTCGCGCAAACGCGGTTTTGCGCATGACCGTAAATTGGGGATGGCATGGATCGTAGGGATTTCGTTCGGATCGGTTTGGCCGCTGGCGCCGCCGCCGGTGTCAGTCAGGCGCCGGGCGCCGCGGCCGCCGCGCAGCCCGGCGCCGGCGGCGTGCTCGACGCCGGCGTGCTGCGCCAGCAGGCGCTGATGCGCTCCGGCCGGCTCAGTTCGCACGCGCTGACCTCGCAGTACCTGGCCCGCATCGACGCCATCGACCGCTCCGGACCGCGCATCAACGCCATCATCGAACTCAATCCCGACGCCTTAACGATCGCCCGCGAAAGGGACCGCGAGCGCGCCGCCGGCAAGGTGCGCGGCCCGCTGCACGGCATTCCAGTTCTGCTGAAGGATAACATCGCCACCGGCGACCGCATGTGCACCAGCGCCGGTTCGCTGGCGCTGGCCGGCGTGCGCGCCAGCCGCGACGCCCACGTGGTGGCGCGGCTGCGCGCGGCCGGCGCCGTCATTCTCGGCAAGACCAATATGAGCGAGTGGGCGAATATGCGTTCGACCCATTCGGTCAGCGGCTGGAGCGCGCGCGGCGGCCTGACCCGCAACCCCTACGCGCTGGACCGCAGTTGCAGCGGTTCCAGCTCGGGCTCGGGCGCGGCCATCGCGGCCTGCCTGGCGACGCTGGCGGTGGGCACCGAGACCGACGGCTCGATCGTCTCGCCGGCGTCGGTCTGCGGCCTGGTCGGCATCAAGCCGACGCTTGGCCTGGTCAGCCGCAGCGGCATCATTCCGATCTCCCGTTCCCAGGACACGGCCGGGCCGATGGCGCGCAGCGTCGCCGACGCCGCGCTGATGCTGGCGGCGATGGTTGGCGTCGACCGCGCCGACGCCGCCACGCTGGACGGCGCCGGCAAGGCCGGCGACTACGCCAGGGCGCTCGACAAGAAGGGCTTGCGCGGCATGCGCATCGGCGTGGCGCGCGATTTCTTCGGCAGCAACGACGGCCTCGACGCGGTGATCGAACGGGCGCTGCTGGTGTTGGCGGCGCAGGGGGCCATCCTGGTCGACCCGGTGCAGGTGCCCAACGTCGCCAAGTACGCCGATAGTGAAGCCGAGGTGATGCTGCACGAGTTCAAGGCCGGCCTGGCCGACTATTTGAGGGAGTACGCGCCCGGCGCGCCGGTGGCGGACATGGCCGGCGTGACCGCCTTCAACCAGAAGCACCAACGCACCGAAATGCGCTATTTCGGCCAGGAGTATTTGCTGCGCGCCCAGGCCAGGGAGGGACTCGACAGCCAGGAGTATCTGGACGCGCTGGCCAACAACCACCGCTACGCGCGCGAGGAGGGCCTTGACCAGGTGCTGCGCGAGCACCAGCTCGACGCGCTGGTGGCGCCGACGGGCGGGCCGGCCTGGCTGACCGACTTTATCAACGGCGACCATTACGGCGGCAGTTTTTCGACGCCGGCGGCGGTGGCCGGCTATCCGCACGTGACGGTGCCGGCCGGCTTCGTGCACGGCCTGCCGGTGGGGCTGTCGTTCGTCGGCGCGGCCTACAGCGAGGCGGCGCTGATCAAGATGGCGTACGCGTTCGAGCAGGCGACGCTGCACCGGCGCGCGCCGCGCTTCCTGGCGACGGTATCGCCGGCGGTGCGCTAACCCGGCCTGCGAAAAGCGCGCCAACTTGACGCCGTTGGCGCTG
Organism: Janthinobacterium sp. CG_23.3; assembly: GCF_046115965.1. Lineage (NCBI taxonomy): Bacteria > Pseudomonadati > Pseudomonadota > Betaproteobacteria > Burkholderiales > Oxalobacteraceae > Janthinobacterium > Janthinobacterium sp. CG_23.3. The sequence goes on from NZ_JBJXIB010000149.1 coordinate 4,896, forward strand.
AAGGTCAACCAAAGACAAAGAGCCGGGGTCGGACCTGAAGGTCTGACCCCAGGGTTACGCCGTTGGTTTTGATGAATTCAACGTCGAAGCCGCTTAACTGGATTCAGCCGGCGCGCACCAGCCGGCGCAGGCGGTCGATCAGCTCGTCGCGCAGCGCGTGCAGGCGCCGCTGCCGCGTGCGGGCCTCGGCGCCGCGGCCGGCGCGCTGCAGTTGCAGCAGCTCGCGCCCCAGCGCGTGCACTTGCGCGTGCAGCGCCGGCAGCGCCGCGAACGCCGGACCGTGTCCGTACAGCGCGCGGCCCTGGCACGCCAGCCAGCGGCCGAAGTGGCTCTGGCCCGGCTCCAGCGGCGCCGGCGCGTCGCGCTCGCCGTCCAGGTGGCCGTCGATGGCGCGCAGCCAGTGCCGCAGCTCGACTTCGGCGAACGCCGTCATGCGGTCGCTCGCACTGGGCTGGCGCGCGCGCCAGGCGCTCCAGGCCGGGTACGGGCGCCAGTCGGCGACCCAGCCCGGCAGCGCCGGCGCCGGCATCGGCTCGGCGATGCCGAAGCCCTGCGCCAGCGTGCACCCCAGCAGCAGCAACAGTTCGCCGTGCGCCGCCGTCTCGACGCCCTCGGCGATGACCTGGCGCCGGAACGCCAGCGCCAGCCCGACCACGCCTTCGATGATGGCCAGGTCCTCGGAGTCGTCCAGCATGTCGCGCACGAAGCTTTGGTCGATTTTCAACGATTCGACCGGCAGCCGCTTCAGGTGGGTCAGCGAGGAGTAGCCGGTGCCGAAGTCGTCCAGCGCGAAGCGCACCCCCAGGGCGCGGCAGGCGTGCATCACCCGCATCACCTGTTCGATGTCCTCGAGCGCGCTGGTTTCCAGCATTTCCAGCTCCAGGCAGTCGGCCGGCACTTCCGGATGCGCCGCCAGTTGCGCCGCCAGGCGCGCGCCGAAGTCGTTCTGCTGCAACTGGCGCGCGCTGACGTTGACGCTGACCGGCAGCGCCAGGCCGGCGGCGCGCCAGGCGCCGATCTGCGCCAGCGCGCCGCCGATGACCCATTCGCCCAGCTCGACGCCGGTCTGCTGGCCGTCGACCACCGGCAGGAAGGCGGCCGGCGGCAGCAGGCCGCGTTGCGGGTGGCGCCAGCGCAGCAGCGCCTCGGCGCCGACCACCGCGCCGCTGCGCATGTCCACGCGCGGCTGGTAGTGCAGCTCGAACTCGCCCAGTTCGAGCGCCAGGCGGATCCGCTCGACGCTCTCGCGGTAGACCTGCTCGGCCTGGTCCTGGGCGACGTCGAACATGTGGTAGCGGTTCTTGTCGGCCTGCTTGGCCAGGTACATGGCCTGGTCGGCGTGGCGCATCAGCAGGTCGGCGTCGGCGCCGTCGCGCGGGTACAGCGTGACGCCGATGCTGGCCGAGACGCGCAGCAGTTGCTGCTCCACCTGGACCGCCTCGGCGGCCGCCTGCAGCAGCCGCTCCAGTACCGGCTCGCAGTCGCGCGGCCGGTCCAGGTCGACCAGCACGGCGACGAATTCGTCGCCGCCGATGCGGGCGATGGTGTCGCCCTCGCGCAGCGCCGTCTGCATGCGTTGCGCCAGCGTCACCAGCAGGGCGTCGCCGACCTGGTGGCCGTGCTGGTCGTTGACCGCCTTGAAGCCGTCCAGGTCGAGGTAGACCAGCGCCAGCGACTGGCCGCGGCGCTGGCTCTGCGCCAGCGCGTGGCGCAGGCGGTCGGCCAGCAGCACGCGGTTGGGCAGCCCGGTCAGGGCGTCGTAGTGGGCGATGTATTCGAGCTGGCGCTGGTGCTCCTTGAGCGGCGTGATGTCGGTGAACAGGGCGACGTAGTTCTTGGTCTTGCCGGCGCCGTCGCGCACCGCGCTGATGGTGATCATTTCGGCGTGGACCTCGCCGTTCTTGCGCCGGTTCCAGGCCTCGCCGTCCCAGTGGCCGCTGTCGATCAGGGCGCGCCACATGGCGCTGTAGTAGTCGGGCGGCTGGCGCCCGGAGTTGAGGATGCGCGGGGTCTGGCCGAGCGCCTCCTGGTGGCTGTAGCCGGTGACGCGGGTGAAGGTGTCGTTGACCTCGATGATGACGCCGTCGGCGTCGGTGATCATGATGCCCTCGCGGGCGTGGGTGAAGACGCTGGCGGCCAGTTGCAGGCGCGCCTCGGCGGCGCCCTGGTCGAGCGCCAGCGCGACGATGCGCGCCTCGTCCTCGAGCAGTTGGCGTTCGGCCGGCCCGGGCTGGCGGGCGTGGCGGTGGAAGATCGCGAACACCCCCCGCGCGTCGCCCTGGGCGCTGCGCACCGGCTGCGTCCAGCAGGCGCCCAGGCCGGCCTGGAAGGCCAGCGTCAGCAGCGTCGCGGCGGGCTCGGCGCCGGCGATGTCGGCCACCACCACGGGCGCGCCGGTGAGGGCGGCCAGGCCGAGCGCGCCGCCGGACTCGGGCGCCAGCGCGGCGATCGCCTGGCGCAGGCCGGACGGCAGGCTGGGGGCGGCGGCCACGCGCAGGTGCCGGCCCTCGTCGTCGAGCAGCAGGATGCAGCACAACATGGCCGGGTAGATCGCCTCGACGTCGGCGGCGATGGTGTCGAGCACCCGGGCCAGGTCGGCCTTGGCGGCCAGCATCGCCAGCACGCGGTTGTGGTGCTGGGCGCGCTGTTCGGCCAGGCGGCGCGCGGTGACGTCGGCGATCACGCCGACTAGGCCGCGTTCGACGCCGGCGCCGTCGTAGGAGCGCTGGCCGGTCAGGTGGCCGAGGAAGGCGGTGTCGTCGGCGCGCCAGTAGTGGCGCTCCAGGTCGACCGACTTGATCTCGCTGTGCAGCAGGGCCAGCATTTTTTGCTGGCCGGGCGCGCGTTCGGACGGGTGCACCAGGGCGACGTAGTCCTTGCCGATCAGCTGCGCCAGCGGCCAGCCGAACATCTCGGCCATGCAGCGGTTGGCGTGGGTGATTTTGCCTTCCATGTCGACCAGGAAGATGGCCACGGTGGAGGTGTCGAGGATGCGTTGCAGCAGCGCCTCGCGCCCGGCCAGCTCGCCGTTGGCGCGCGCCAGCGCCCGCTCGGCGCGTTCGCGTTCGCCGATGTCGCGCTCGACGGCGTCGAGCATGTGGTTGAAGTGTTCGCCCAGCTGGGTCAGCTCGTTGCCGAACGGGACCGCGCAGCGCGCCGCGTAGTCGCCGCGCGCGACCTGGTCGGCGTGGCGGCCCAGCTGGCCGAGCGGCAACAACACCGCGCGGCGGGTGTAGAGGATCACGCCGATCACGCCCACCAGGGCCAGTAGCACCAGCGCCATCAGCAGCATCACTTGCAACTGCAACTGGCGCTGCAGCGTGTTCAGCTCGCGCTTGGTGCGGGCGTTGATGGCGTCGGCGAAGCGCTGGATCGGCGCCATGATGGTCGCCTTGGCGTCGAGGTAGCGCGGGCCGTACAGCAGGCCGACGGCGGCGGCGCGCTCGTGCGCGTGGCGCTCCTTGACGGCGGCGAAGGCTAGGCGTTCGAAGGCGACCAGGGCGTCGGAATTGGCCAACGACTGGCGCAGCAGGTCGAACTCGCGCGCGGCGGCGCCCTCGCGGCGTATCAATTCGCTCAGCGGCGTCGCCTCGCCCATGGCGACGGCCGGGCCGCGGCCCATGCCGGCCAGGTTCCCGTAGGTCGGCGAATAACGCAGCGGGCGCGGGCGGCGGCCGTTGCGGATGGCCAGGATGGCGTCGTAGCGCGCCTCGTAGGCCGGGTCGGCTGTGGTGACGTAGCTGCGCGCCATGCGCGTCAAGTCCTCCGAGCTTTGAAACAGCTCGTCGGCCAGGGTTAGCGAGCGCAGGCGGTGCTCCTCGCCGCGGTTGACGCGCTGCTCGATCTGCAGCGCGTGGAAAATCACCGCGCCCATCACCGTCAGCATGGCGATGGTGGCGACGGCGACGTATCTGCTGAGGCTTTTTATGCTCATGGCTGGTCCATTGCGAATGATTGTATCGCAGCTGCCGGGCGGCGGCGGTATTTCACTGCGGAAAATAATTGGCGCGCCGGCGCCGTATGTAAACGACGCCAAGTTTGATGTTGCGATAACGATGCTTGTATGCCAACATGGCGGGATCGACGGCCTAAGTTTGGCCTTCGCCCGCCCTTTTTCTCACCCCCACACACATTTTTATAAGGATGCGCATATGAAGCAATACGGCGCGGAGTTTCTTGGTACGTTTTGGCTGGTGCTCGGCGGTTGCGGTAGCGCGGTGCTGGCCGCGGCATTTCCCGGTGTCGGCATCGGTTTGCACGGCGTCTCGCTGGCCTTCGGCCTGACGGTGCTGACGATGGCCTACGCCATCGGGCATATCTCGGGTTGCCATTTGAACCCGGCGGTGTCGATCGGCCTGTGGGCCGGCGGCCGCTTCCCGGCATCGAAACTGCTGCCCTACATCGTCGCCCAGGTGGTCGGCGCGATCGCCGCCGGCGGCGTGCTGTACCTGATCGCCAGCGGCACCGCCGGCTTCGACGTCAGCAAGGGCTTCGCCTCCAACGGCTACGGCGAGCACTCGCCGGGCGGCTACTCGATGCTGGCGGCGCTGATCACGGAAGTGGTCATGACGATGTTCTTCCTGATCGTCATCCTGGGCGCGACCGACAAGCGCGCGCCGGCCGGCTTCGCGCCGCTGCCGATCGGCCTGGCGCTGACGCTGATCCACCTGATCAGCATCCCGGTGACGAACACCTCGGTCAACCCGGCGCGCAGCACCGGCGTGGCGCTGTACGTCGGCGGCTGGGCCGTCGACCAGCTATGGATGTTCTGGGTCGCGCCTATCGTCGGCGCGCTGCTGGGCGCCCTGGCGTACCGCCTGATCGCCAGCGAAGAAGTAGGGGCGCGCGCCGATGCGCACGCCCAAGCCGGCGGCAACGAGCTGGCGCCGTCAAGTTAGCGTGTCGCGGGTCGGATCAGCGCAACGCCTCATCCGACCATGTAGGCCGCGGCGGGACGCGCCGCGCCAGGTCGACGTTGTCGGCTTGCGCCGTTGCGGCTAAGCCGGAACGGCACGGCGCCATTACGCGTCGATAAAGCGCATCTTGAAACTGCGCCCCTTGATATTGCCGAAGTCGCGGCCCAGCGGATTGCTGCCGTTCAGGCGCTTGAACGCCTGCTCGGCGATGCCGCGTTCGAGCGCGACGTAGGTCATGAACTCGAACACGTTGATCTTGCCGACCTGCTCCTTGGTCAAGCCGGCGTCGCCGGTCAGCGCGCCCAGCAAGTCGCCCGGACGCAGCTTGTCCTTCTTCCCGCCCATGATGCACAGCGTGACCATCGGCGCGGCCAGCGCCGGCTCGGCGTGCGCCGGCTGGCCATCCAACTCCTTCAAATCGTGCCACTCGACGCTGCTGTCCTGGTACTGCTCGATCAACTTGACCCACTTCTTCTCGTTCGGCGCGCACAGCGACAGCGCCAAGCCCTTTTCGCCGCCGCGGCCGGTGCGGCCGATGCGGTGGATGTGCACCTCGGTGTCCTTCGAGACGTCGACGTTGATGACCGCGCCCAGGCTCTGGATGTCGAGGCCGCGCGCGGCGACGTCGGTTGCCACCAGCACCGAGCAGCTGCGGTTGGCGAACAGCACCAGGATCTCGTCGCGCTCGCGCTGTTCCAGCTCGCCGTACAGCGCCAGCGCGGAAAAGCCCTGCTGGCGCAGTTCGTCGGCCAGTTCGCGGCAATGGATCTTGGTATTGCAAAAGGCTAGCGTCGAGACCGGGCGGAAGTGCGTCAGCAGCTTGCCGACGGCGGCGTTGCGCTCGTCGAAGCCGACCTCGTAGAAGCGCTGTTCGATCTTGTCGTTGTCGTGCTGCGCCTGCACCGTCACTTCGAGCGGGTTGTCGAGGAAGTTGGCGGTGGCGCGGCGGATGTCGTCGGGGTAGGTGGCCGAGAACAGCAGCGTCTGGCGGCGCGCCGGGCAGGCGCTGACGATGCCGGCGATTTCGTCGTAGAAGCCCATGTCGGTCATGCGGTCGGCCTCGTCGAGCACCAGCGTCTGCACGTGGCCCAGGTTCAGGGTGCCGCGGCCGAGGTGGTCGCGCAGCCGGCCCGGGGTGCCGACGACGATGTGGGCGCCGTGTTCGAGCGAGGCCATTTGCGGGCGCATCGAGGTGCCGCCGGTCAGCGTCAGGATCTTGATGTTGCCGGCGCTGCGGGCCAGGCGGCGCAGTTCGTTGGCGACCTGGTCGGCCAGCTCGCGGGTCGGGCACAGCACCAGGCCCTGCACCGCGAACCAGGCTGGATTGAGCTTGTGCAGGATGCCGATGCCGAAGGCGGCGGTCTTGCCGCTGCCGGTTTTCGCCTGGGCGATCAAGTCGCGTCCCTCCAGCACCGCCGGCAGGCTTTGCGCCTGGATCGTCGTCATTTCATGGTAGCCGAGCAGGTCGAGATTGGCCAGAAAGGCGGGCGTCAGCGGCAGGCTGGAAAAGGAATTCGGATTCATATGGGGGCCAGTAAAGAAGCGGGGGAGGGTGGGCACAGTCTAACAGCGTCGGGCGCCGCTGTGCGGATAGCGGGTCGGCCCGCGCCGGTGTGGCGGCGGGCCGGGGGGGTGTGGCGTCAGGCCGGCGCCCAGTTCGGCAGGCCGGTCAGGTCGGTGTTGTCGTCGCGCTGCCAGACCGGCAGGCCGGAGGCGTCGGTCGGATCGAGCAGTTCGAGCTGCACCTGCTTGAGGTTGGCCTTCTTGATGCGGGCGGCGCGCCACGGCACCGGCTCGGCCGGCGTCAGCAGGGTGGCGGGGGGCGGACCGAATCCGGGCAGGTCGAACGTCGCGTTGTCTTTTTTATCTCTCATTTCGGAACCTCGTGCCATTGCGCGCCGCCCAACGGCGATGCTGACAACGGAGCGGCCATGACCTCTGGGCGCTTAAATAGTTGCAGCTTAGCGGCCGCGTAAACGCGCCGCAGAAAACAAAAGCCCGGCTGCGGGAGTCGGGCTCAATAGGTGGTGCAAAGCGGGGCCGGCGCGCCGCCCCGCACAGTGAAAGTGCGGCACGCAGTGTATCACACTCCCTTTTCGCCGTGGGCGCTGGTTTTGCCGGGGCCGGCGGCGGCGGCCGTCAGCGGAAGCTCAGCGCGCCGGTCAGGTCGCCCGGCGGCAGCGCGCCGCGCGCGGCGAAGGCGGCGTTGCGCGTGGCCAGCCCCTGCAACAGCGGCAAGTCGTGCAGGCGGGTGATCAGGCGCAGGATCGACGTGGTGTCGTAGAAGCTGTGGTCGACCACGCCCTTCTTGGCGAACGGCGAGACCACGATGGCCGGAATGCGCGAACCCGGGCCCCAGCGGTCGCCGGGCGGCGGCGCGACGTGGTCCCACCAGCCGCCGTTTTCGTCGAAGGTGATCACCACGATCATATTCTCCCACTGCGGCGACTTCTTCAAGTGCTCGACAACGTTGGCGATGTGCTGGTCGCCCGACTCGACGTCGGAATAGCCGGCGTGCAGGTTCAGATTGCCCTGCGGCTTATAGAACGCCACGGCCGGCAGCTTGCCGGCGACAACGTCGGCGAGGAATTTATTCGAAATCGGGCTGTCGCCCAGGCCGCCGTCGCGCAGGTGCTCGGCGCGCGCGCGGGTGCCCGGGGCGAACTGGCGGAAGTAGTTCAGCGGCTGGTGGTGGTACTGGAAGTTTGGTTTTTCGCCGCCGCCCCTGGCGTCCAGCGCCGCCTGCCAGGCGCCGCCGTACCAGGCCCAGCCGACCGATTTTGCCGACAGCAGGTCGCCGATGGTCGGATAGGTCTGCGGCGGCAGCGTGCTCGGGTCGAGCGCGTCGGCCAGTTGGGCGTCGCCGCCGGCGGCCGGGCGCACATAGCTCGGCTGGTACGGCGGCGCCATGGTGTTGACCGCGTAGCCGTCCGGCGTGATGGCGCCGTCGTTGACGAACTTCGGTTTGCCGTCCATGGCCGAGGCGGGGCCGTCGTCGGCCAGCGCCAGGCGCGCGCCGGCGGGACCGTCGGCCGTCACCGCGATTTTCTTGTTGGCCGCCGTCGAGGCGGCGTTGAAATACTCCGGCGTGCGTCCGGAGATCAGGAACTGGTGGTTCAGGTAGGAGCCGCCGAAAGCGGCCATGAAGAAGTTGTCGCACAAGGTGTACTGGCGGGCGATCTGCCACAGGTCCAGGTTTTTCTGGCTCTCGCCGTAGTAACCCATGACCATGCCGCCGGTGTTGGCCCAGGCGACGAAACCGTCGTTCTTGCCGCCGTTGATCTGCATCTGGTTCTGGTAGAACAGGTGCCACAGGTCGCGCGTGATGACCGACGGCGGCAGCGGCTGGCCATCGGTACCGGTCAGCCTGAACGGCGCGTTCGGCAGATCCTTGACCTGGTCTTCCTTGATCTCGTACTGTTTGCCGCCGATGTTTTGCGGCGTCGGCACCATGCCGCCCCAGATCTTCGGCAGCGTCGCCAGGGTCGCGCCGTTGCGGTCCTTCTGCGCCGCCAGCGCGGCCGGCACCGCCGACAGCGGCGCGCTGGTGCCGGGGAAGTCGGCAAACAGATTGTTGAAGCTGCGGTTCTCAAGGTAGATCACGACCACGTTCTTGACGTTCGCCTTGAGCTTGGCGTCGAGCGAACCCGGGGTCGTCCTGGCCGGCTTGGCGTCGCTGACGGCGGCCGGCAGCGCGCCGGCCAGGCCGACCGCGGTGGCGGCCTGGAAGACGCGGCGGCGCGCCGGATTGCTGGGCAGGTCGTCGGCTTTGTGTTTCGTGTCGTTGGCTTGGTCCGTCACGCGGTGCTCCTTGTTGTTGTTCGTCGGATGCGACGGCGCGGACCGCTCGGCCCGCCACGCGGGAAAATTGTATCACCGGGATGGCAACGTTGTGAAATTACTAGCGTCGAGGCGCCTCAGGGGGGGGGGAGGGGCGCAAAAAGGAAAAGCCGCCGATTCTCGAGGAAAATCGGCGGCTTTGCAAATGTGGTTGCGGGGACAGGATTTGAACCTGTGACCTTCGGGTTATGAGCCCGACGAGCTGCCAGACTGCTCCACCCCGCAGCCGCATTATATAGAGCTACGCTGCAATGCGCAATGGCAGAGGCGATAAGTCTCAGGGCGATTGCATGAAGGATCAGATGGCCAGGCCCAACACCTTGCCAAGGTAGTCGGCGTTCCAGCCCGCCTTTAGGCGCTTGGAGGCGACGCC
>NZ_JBJXIB010000150.1:0-13883 GCF_046115965.1 Janthinobacterium sp. CG_23.3
GTTGCATGATTTTCTCCTAAGTTGATTCTTCGAACCTTCACTTTAGGATTAATTTGCGTCTTTTGCCGACCCGCCTTCATTCATAGTATCTACGATAATCGCGCTAACTCATTGGGCGCAAAAAAGCGGACACTCGGTCCGCTCTCGTTTGAAGCTTATTCGGCCAGCGCGGCAAACGCACTGTCGCGGATTTGTTCGACCGGACCGACGCCGGAGATGCGGCGGTATTTCGGCGCGCCCGGGGTGCCGGACTTGGCCCAGTCGTTGTAATAGCCGAGCAGCACTTCGGTCTGGTTGTGGAACACTTCCAGGCGTTTCTTGACCGTTTCAGCCTTGTCGTCGTCGCGCTGGATCAGCGCCTCGCCGGTGACGTCGTCGACGCCCTCCACTTTTGGCGGATTGAACTTGACGTGGTAGGTGCGGCCCGAAGCCGGGTGGGTGCGGCGCCCGTCCATGCGCTCGACGATCGACTCGTCGGGCACGGCGATTTCCAGCACGTAGTCGACGTCGATGCCGGAATCCTTCATCGCGTCGGCTTGCGCGACGGTGCGCGGGAAGCCGTCGAACAGATAGCCGTTCTGGCAATCGCTGTCTTGCAGGCGGTCTTTCACGAGGCCGATCATGATGTCGTCCGACACCAGTCCGCCCGCATCCATGATCTTCTTGGCGGCGATTCCCAGTTCCGTGCCCGCCTTGATGGCCGCGCGCAACATGTCGCCGGTGGAGATTTGCGGGATGTTGTATTTTTCTTTGATGAAAGTAGCTTGGGTACCCTTGCCGGCACCGGGTGCTCCTAAAAGAATAAGACGCATGAAAAATTCCTAAAAACAGATATGGATATGGTGGAGGTTGAAAATTGCGAAGACGATGCTGGTCTGACTATGTTCCTACGAAACTTACCACAAAAGTCGCGTAGAACGCCACTTTGTGGACGATTTGCCATGGTCAGATTGATCAAACGCAGCCATTAACGTCTTTTCCGGCGCACAACAGCGGTATTTGCTGCGTTTGCACAAAACGCCCGTCAAGCGGCGAAATGCAGTCGCACCCGCGCCAGGTCTTCCGGCGTGTCGACGCCGGCCGCCGGCGCCGACGCCGTCACGTGCACGGCGATCGGATAACCGTGCCACAGCACGCGCAACTGTTCCAGCGCCTCGACCGCCTCCAGCGGCGCCACCTCCAGCTGCGGATAGGCTTGCAGGAAGGCGTTGCTGTAGGCGTACAGCCCGATGTGGCGCAGCGCCGCGTAGCCGTCGGGCAGCGCGGCCCTCGAGCGGGCGAAGCCGTCGCGGTGCCACGGCATCGCCGCGCGCGAAAACATCAGCGCGCGCCCGGCCTTGTCGAGCACCACCTTGACGACGTTCGGGTTGAACACGTCGGCGGCCTGGTGCAGCGGATGGGCGCAGGTGGCCATCGGCACCGTCGCGCTGATCAGCGCGGCGGTGGCGGCCAGCAGCGCCGGGTCGATCAGCGGCTCGTCGCCCTGCAGGTTGACCACCACCGCGTCGGGCGGCAGTTGCAGCGCGCGCGCCACCTCGGCGATGCGGTCGGTGCCGGACGGATGGTCGGCGCGCGTCATGCACACCTCGACGCCGTGCGCCGCGCAGGCGGCGCGGATGTCCTCGTGGTCGGTGGCGACGATGACGCGGGCGGCGCCGGCGGCGCCGGCGCGCTCGGCCACGCGCACCACCATCGGCTTGCCGCCGAGGTCGGCCAGCGGCTTGTTCGGCAGGCGGGTCGATGCCAGGCGGGCTGGGATAATGACGATGAAAGCCATGTCGCCGCCGCGCTTATTCGAGCGCGTCTTGCAGCGTGCGGGCCTGGTCGGCCCACATGATCGGAATGCCGTCGCGGATCGGATAGGCAAGCCGGTCGGCGCGGCAGATCAGCTCCTGGGCCTTCTTGTCGTGTTCGAGCGGGCCCTTGCATACGGGGCAGACCAGGATATCAAGCAGTCGAGTGTCCACGACATTTCTCCACAATGTGTTGGGCCAGGGCGGCGTCGATGCGCGCCGTGACCGGGACGACCCACAGTCTCGGGTCGTCTTTGAGATGTTCAATTTGCGCACATTTTACTGCATCCTTCTCCGTGATCAAGATCAGATCGGCGTCGACGGCGTCGAAGGGCCGGTCGAGGAAGTCATGGTGATCCGGCAAGGGCAGCCGGGCGAAGCGCAAGCCCTTGGCTTCGAGCATGCTGAAAAAGCGCTCGGGATGGCCGATTCCGGCGGCGGCGGCAATGCGCCGCCCTTCACCGGCCAGCAGCGTCAACGGCAAGCGCTCGGCGCGGTTGACCAGGCGTTCGGCATAGTCGCCGCCCAGGTGCATCTGGACCGCCGCCGCCTGCGCCCCGCCCACGGCCGCGCGCAAGGCGGCCGGCAGTTGCGCCGCGTTGACCACGGTGAAGTCGCGCCGGCGCGTGGCCGGCTCGCGCAGCGGGCCGGCCGGCAGCAGCCAGCCGTTACCGACGCCGCGGCCGTCGAACAAGACGATTTCCACATCGCGCTGCAAGGCGTAATGCTGCAGGCCGTCGTCGGTGATCAACACGTCGACCTCGGGGTGGGCCGCCAGCAGCGCCCTGCCCGCCGCCGCGCGGTCGCGCCCGACCACCACCGGGCAGCGGCCGTGCCCGGCGATTAACAGCGGCTCGTCGCCGACGTCGCGCGCGCGCGACTCGGCCGTCACTAGGCGCGGCAGGCTGTCCTTGCCGCCGTGCCCGCGCGACACCACGCCCGGCGTCATGCCCTGCTCGCGCAGCGCCTGCACCAGCCAGATCGTCAGCGGCGTCTTGCCGGTGCCGCCGATGAAGATATTGCCGACCACCACCACCGGCACCGGCAGCCGCGTCGACTTCAGCCTGCCGCTGCGGTACAGCGCGGCGCGGCCGGCGCTGAGCGCGCCGAACAACAGCGACAGCGGCCACAGCGCGCAGGCCAGCGGGCCGCGGCGCAGCCAGGCGCGGCTCAGCGTCGCCTCCAGGCTGGACGGCTGCGGCGGGACGGGGGAAACGAGCGGGTCGGAAATGGACATGCGATGGCGAATGGGAACGGGCGCGCGGCTTGGCGCGCCCCGGGTTGGATGACAGGCTGGCTTGGCGCCCGGCTTACTTCTTGCCGCCGGCTTGCGCCGCGAACGTCAGCTTCTCGTAGCCGGCCAGGCGCGCGGCCTCCATCACGTTGATGACCATCTGGTGCATCGCGAACTGGTCGGCGTTGACCACCACCACCGGCGTCTGCGCCGGTGGCTGGCCCTTGTTGGCCTCCAGCGCGGCCTCGCGCAGGGAGTCAGCCAGGCCGGCGACGTCGCGGAACGACACCGCCACGTTGTTGACCGTGTAATTGCCCTTGGCGTCGACCGTCACGTTGATCTCGCCCGGCTTCTCGAGCGCCTTGTTGGCGTCGGCCGTCGGCAAGGTAATCTGCAGCTCGGTGAATTTGCTATAGGTGGTCGTGACCATCAAAAAGATCAGGATTACCAACAGCACGTCGATAAAGGGGATCAGATTGATTTCGGGGTCCTCGCGCCCCTTTCCTTTACGAAAATTCATTTGCGCGCGCTGTGGACGACATCGACGAACTTGACCGCCTGCTGCTCCATCTCAATGACGAAGCCGTCGACCAGGGCGCGGAAATGGCGGTAAAACACCAGCGTCGGCATGGCGATCGCCAAGCCGAAGCCGGTGTTGTACAGGGCCACCGAAATACCGTGCGCCAACTGGGTTGGATTCGCCCCGGTGGCGTTTTGCGAGCCGAAAATCTCGATCATGCCGACCACCGTGCCGAACAGGCCCATCAGCGGCGCCAGCGAGGCGATCGTACCCAGTGTGGTGAGGAAACGTTCGAGCGTGTGGGCGATGCCGTTGCCGGCCTCCTCGATCGACTCCTTCATCACCTCGCGCGGCGAATCGACGTTGCGCAGCGCCGCGGCGAGCACCGCGCCGAGCGGGGAATTCTGTTCCAACTTTTCAATCGTATCGGCGGTAATGGTGCCGCCGCGATACACCTTGACCACTTCATCAAGCAGCTTGCGCGGCAAAATTTTACTCCGGCGCAAATACAGCAAGCGCTCCACAATCAACGCCACGGCAACGATAGAGGCAATCAACAACGGCCAGATAGGCCAGCCAGCAGCTTGAAAAATAGCGAACAAAACGAACTCCTGAATAAATGAAGGCCGCAAAAAACCGCGAAGTCGGCGCGGCCGAAGCGAAACGCCTATTGTACGCACAGGCAAGCCGAATGGCGCAATGTAACGCGTTGCACCGGCGCCGGCAAGGTCAGACGGCAACGCGTTACCTCAGCGGGCCGGCGCGGGTCCGACGCCGAGGTGCGCGCCGTTGCTCGTGCCAAATTTTCGGTGCCAGCTCCCCCAACAGTTCTGCACATCTTCTGTGGATAAGATTGTTAGCAAGCGAATTAACAATAGCCAACACCATTGATTTAAAAGGACATTTTCCCTCTGAGTAAAAAAACAGCAGATACCAGGACAGCCGCCCTGAAGTGCCAATGTCAGGCTAACGGCGCGTGCAAACAGACTAAACAGTTCACTTACACGACTTCTGCACATCTTCTGTGGATAAGATTGTTGGCAAGCCACCCCAACAGCATCTAAGGCTTTGTTTTACATCAATATTCTTATCATGCGTAAAAATATGGCACGGTCGTTCGCATGCCCTCCAGATTACTTTCTTGCACAGCAAATAGGCGCGGCGAAGGGGGTGCCGAGAGGAACGGCGGATCATTCAAGGCCCCGGCAACCCATTTAGCTAAACAGTTTCCACTCAGCAAAGAGCACAAGCTTGCTGTTGTACCCAAATAAGCTACGTCGAGCCAAAAACGTCCAGCCGGGCGGGCGCATGAGTTCTACACCTTTTCTGTGGACAAGATTGTTAGCAAGCCCATTGACTCGCCTTAAGTGCCTTGATTTATAAGGATTTTTTCCGTGTGCGTAAAAATCTCGCAGATCTTCAAATAGAGGCATTTTGCACCAATAATTGTTGTCCCCATGGCATGCTCCCAGGAGGAAAATGCGCAATTCCCGTCGGCTGCACTATCCGGCAACAGTTCCTCACATCTTTTGTGGATAAGATTGTTAGCAAGGTCTTTGACACTCATCAAGTCCCTTGATTTTAAAGGACATTTTCTTTCTGCACAAAAATATGGCAGGTGGATAACATTGGCTGACACCTTGCCGGTGGAAGCGGGGCTTCAGCCCAGGCATGACCGCACGCCGCGCCGCGCGCCCACTTCTGCACAAGTTCTGTGGATAAGATTGTTAGCAAGGTAGTTGACACTGCTCAACCCCGTTGATATCAAAGGGTTTTTTTGCCTTGCGTAAAAAATCGGCATACGGAACAAAACCGTCACGTTAGCGGGGACTGGACAGTTAAACGAGGCAACAGCGTTCTTTTTAATTGTTTTTCAAGCAGCGTTCCGCTCATCCGCAGGGTGCCAAGCGAGTTCTGCACACCTTCTGTGGATAAGATTGTTAGCAAGGATCGATACAATCACCTAAGTAATTGATTTTGAACGTCCTTTTTATTCTGCGCAAAAATGCGGCAGGGACATTCCCATACCGCCAGGCACGCTGCAAACACGGCGGCAAACCAGCTTGCCGCAGGATAAAATAGCGCTGCGGCGCCGCGATAGTTCCTCACATATTCTGTGGATAACTTTGTGCGTAAGTACCCGCCACAACCGTGATGTGCTTGATATATAAGGACTTTTTCATCTTGCCGTCAAATAAGGCAGAGAATTTTTCATATAATAATCATGTACTTACAAATTAAACTTGTCGTTTCACATGAAATATGACATAAGCATGACCTTCCGAAAAATATGTGGACAGTTCTTCTTTAAGCGCCCATGAATACCGACAATTCCCCCGACAGCAGCTTCTCCCCACCGCCGGCAATCACCGTCACGGCCCTGAACCAGGCGGTCGCGCGGCTGCTGGAACGCTCGTTTCCGCTGACCTGGATCGCCGGCGAGATTTCCAACTTCACCCGCGCCAGTTCCGGCCATTGGTACTTTACGCTCAAGGACGACGCCGCCCAGGTGCGCGCGGTGATGTTCCGCGGCCGCTCGCAGTTCGCCGGCTTCACGCCGCGCGAAGGCGACAAGGTCGAGGTACGCGCGCTGGTGACGCTGTACGGCGCCCGCGGCGACTACCAGATCAACGTGGAAGCGATCCGCCGCGCCGGCGTCGGCGCGCTGTATGAAGCCTTCCTGCGCCTGAAGGAAAAACTCAACGCCCAGGGCCTGTTCGACCCCGAGCGCAAACGCGGCATTCCGATGTTCGCCAAGACCATCGGCATCGTCACCAGCCCGCAGGCGGCGGCGCTGCGCGATATCCTGACGGCGTTGAAGCGGCGCGCGCCGCATGTCCACATTATTTTGTACCCGACCCCGGTGCAGGGCCAGCTGGCGCCCGAAAAAATCGCCCAGGCGATCCACACCGCCTCGCGCCGCGCCGAATGCGACGTGCTGCTAGTGTGCCGCGGCGGCGGCAGCATTGAA
Organism: Janthinobacterium sp. CG_23.3; assembly: GCF_046115965.1. NCBI lineage: Bacteria > Pseudomonadati > Pseudomonadota > Betaproteobacteria > Burkholderiales > Oxalobacteraceae > Janthinobacterium > Janthinobacterium sp. CG_23.3. The sequence continues at coordinate 6,519 of NZ_JBJXIB010000150.1, forward strand.
GACCTGTGGTCGTTCAACGACGAGGGCGTGGCGCACGCCATCGCGGCCTGCTCGATGCCGGTGATCTGCGGCGTCGGCCACGAAACCGACTTCACCATCGCCGACTTCGCCGCCGACCTGCGCGCGGCCACGCCGACGGCGGCGGCGGAACTGGCGGTGACGCCGCGCGCCGACTGGATGGCTTCGCTCAAGGCCGACGCCACCGACCTGCGCCGCGCCATGCGCCGCGGCGTCGACGAGGCGGCGCAAACGCTGGACAACTACAGCCGCCGGTTGCTGAACCCGTCGGCGCAGATCGACCAGCAACGCCTGAAGCTGCTGGCGCTGGCGACGGCGATGACGCACGCCACGCGCGCGCCGCTGAACCAGTCGCGCTTCGCGCTGGACCGTCTGGGCGCGCGCTGGTCCGGCTACCGGCCCGACGTGACGGCGCTGCGCGCCACGCTGCAAAGCTACCGCCACCGCGGCGAGATCGGCATGGCCAACCGGCTGGCGCAGCGGCGCCACGCGCTGGGCGGCCTGGCGGCGCAGCTGGAACTGTTGAATCCGCAGCGCACGCTGGAGCGCGGCTACGCTATTTTGACGGACGAAAAAGGCCTGATTTTGCGCTCGCCGTCGCAGCTGAAGGCGCGCCAGAACATCGGCGTGCGGCTGGCCGAGGGCAGCGCCGAAATCGGCATCGCCAGCGTGCAGGCAAGCCTCGAATAAGTTGGGGTAAACGCGAAACATCCCGACCGCCCCCCCCCCCCGCTACGGTCAGGAACGCCGGGCACCATGGCCATGGCGCTCGCAGTCACATCACGATCAGAACTTGACCGAAACCCGGGCACCGGCGGTGCGCGGAGCATTGTAGAAGGCGCCGTAAATCGATTGCGTCGCCAGCCGCTGTACGACATCGGCCGCATCGCCACCAATGCGCTGTTGCGCCTGATTAACGGCGAGCGTGCCCGCCGGCTGCGCTGAGGCGGCGCCGCGCCGGTTCAGTGCCGCGCCACCTATCACGACGCCGGTATGCAGCGTTCGCGCATCCGCTTTACAATGGTGGTCGTTTCAGCAAAAAATACCTTGCATACTAGTTTGCACACTCAACCACAAAGGGACACACATGGAACATACTCTGCCACCACTGCCGTATGAAATGGACGCTCTGGCGCCGCACATCTCGAAAGAGACGCTGGAATACCACTACGCCAAGCATCACCAAACATATGTCACCAACCTGAACAACCTGATCAAGGGCACCGAGTTCGAGAACCTGTCCCTGGAAGAGATCGTCAAGAAATCGTCCGGCGGCATCTTCAACAACGCGGCCCAGGTGTGGAACCACACCTTCTACTGGAACGGCATGAAGCCTAACGGCGGCGGCGCTCCTACCGGCGCGGTGGCCGACGCGATCAACGCGAAATTCACGTCGTTCGAAAAATTCAAGGAAGAATTCACCAAATCCTGCCTGGGCAACTTTGGTTCCGGCTGGACCTGGCTGGTGCAAAAGGCCGACGGCTCGGTCGAGATCGTCAACACCTCGAACGCAGGCTGCCCTTTGACCGCCGGCGACAAGCCGCTGCTGACCTGCGACGTCTGGGAACACGCTTACTACATCGACTACCGCAACCTGCGCGCCAAGTATGTGGAAACATTCTTTGGCCTGGTTAACTGGGAATTCGTTGCCAAAAACTTCGCTTAATCGCGCCAGTTTTCCGGCAACATGAAAAAATCCGCCGCGGCGGATTTTTTTTCAAGCGCACGCAAGGAGCCGCCATGACTTACCACGCATCGGAATCCCGTTACGAGACTATGCAATACCGCACGTGCGGACGCAGCGGCCTGAAGCTGCCGCTGCTGTCGCTGGGCCTGTGGCACAACTTCGGCGACAGCAACCACCTGGCCTCGCAGCGCGACATGCTGCGCACCGCCTTCGACCTGGGCATCACGCATTTCGACCTGGCCAACAATTACGGCCCGCCGTACGGCAGCGCCGAAACCAATTTCGGCCACCTGTTCAAGGAAGACTTCCTGCCCTACCGCGACGAGCTGATCATTTCGACCAAGGCCGGCTGGGACATGTGGCCCGGCCCCTACGGCCAGGGCGGCGGCTCGCGCAAGTACGTGCTGGCCAGCCTGGACCAGAGTTTGAAGCGCATGGGCCTCGATTACGTCGACATTTTCTATTCGCACCGCTTCGACCCGGACACGCCGCTAGAGGAAACCATGGGCGCGCTGGCCACCGCCGTGCAGCAGGGCAAGGCGCTATATGTCGGCGTGTCCTCGTACTCGCCGGAGAAAACGGCCGAGGCGGCGCTGTTGCTCAAGGAGTGGAAGGTGCCCTGCCTGATCCACCAGCCGTCCTACAATATGCTCAACCGCTGGATCGAGGACGACGGACTGCTCGACACGTTGGAGCGGCAAGGCATGGGTTGCATCACCTTCACCGCGCTGGCGCAGGGCTTGCTGAGCGATAAGTACCTGAACGGCGTGCCGCAGGACGCGCGCATCAACCGTCCCGGCGGCGGCTCGCTGCTGCGGGAGCATCTGAGCGCGGACAACCTGGCCCGCGTGCGCGCGTTGAACGAGATCGCCAAGGCGCGCGGCCAGACGCTGGCGCAGATGGCGCTGGCCTGGGTGTTGCGCGACCCGCGCGTGACCTCGACCTTGATCGGCGCCAGCAGCAGCGCGCAGATCCGCGAGAACGTGGCGGCGCTGCGGCAACTGACGTTCACGGCGCAGGAGTTGCGCGCCATCGACGACAAGGCCACGAATGGCGATATCAACCTGTGGGAAGAATCGTCGCGGTCGGCTTGAACCCCGCGGGCTAAACCGGGCCGCGGAAATCCATGCGCGGACCCGGCAACAACTGGCTTAGCTCCCGCGCCACCCGGCGCCGCTGCGCCGCCGTGGCGAAGCGCCCGACTTCGACCGCGACGCCCCGCGCCTCCAGCCGGATCAGGCCGCCGCCGCGCAGCGGCGGCAGGCCGATACGGGTCGAGTAAGGGTCGAGCCGGGTCTGCCGCAGCCGCCCGGCGCGCATCTGCCCGACCAGCAGGCAGCCTTCGGCCAGCGCGATGTGCTCGTAGTCGGCCGTGTGGCGCGCGTAATAGCGCATGGCCAGCGCGACGGCGCCCAACTCCAGCGTTGAAAACAGCGGCACCCACCACAGGCCGAACCAGGCAAACGCGCCGGCGACGCAGAACGACGGCAGGAACAATACGCCGTAGGCCAGCGCCAGTTGGCGCGGGGCCAGCGAAAAATGCCGCCTGAGCAGCCATTCATGGTTATTGTTCGATACGTCGCGCGGCATGCACGCCTCCCCCGGATGGTGGCGAACCAATCGCCGTGCCCTTTATTTCACGATCGGCACGACCGCCAGGATCAAGCCGGAAAAGCCGCCTATCGCGAAGCCGACGAAGGCCGGCACGATGGCGCCGAAAATCATGATCAGGCCGTGCATCGTCACGAACTGGTTGTATAGCTGGGGATAGGAGAACTGCAGCCCCGGCTGGAACAGTTCGGCGCGGATCGGCAAGGCCAGCACCCCGCCGACGATGAACATGATCAGGGAACACCACAGGTGCAGCGTGCCGATATCCTTGTGGTTGGTCGCATACAGCCAACGGCGCCAACCGGCAGGGTGGCCGTGTTCGTGACGGTCGTGGTCCTGTTCGCGAACCAGATCCGCGCCTGTATTGTCCATTCCCTCTCCCGAAATCGGTCTTGGCGACCGAGCGATGGAGGTTTGACTATAGCGCCGCCGGGACCGCGGCACGCACCGAACGGTGCGCGCTTTGACGCCGATCAATCGCGGGCCGCGGCCGCCTGGCGCCGCAATTACGGCCGCAGGTGCGTGGCGGCGTAATAGACGTGCTGCCACCAGTGGTCGCGGGTGCTGACCATGGCCAGGCACTTGCGGTCTATTTCGGCCGCAAACACCGGGTCTTGGCACGCCTTCGTCATCAGGGCGTTGCGCTGGTTTTCCGCGTTGCTCAGTGAAATCAGCAACCAGGCAAGCAGTCCCAGCGCCACGCTCAGCAAGGTCCAGCCGAAGTAATTGGTGGTATCGACTTCCTCGACGTAATCCGGCGGCAGCGAGTCGCGGTACATTGCCATGACGCCTTCTTCTTTTTCCTTCATATCGCGCTTGCCTTCGATTGGTGTGCAGGCTTGATTGCCTTGTACGCCTATTTTACCCGTGGCGCTCCATGTCGCCGCGTTAATCGGGCAGTTGCCGCGCTGGTTCAAGCTATCGCACGCCGGGACGATGGCCGGCACGGCGCCCTTCGCTGTCGTCCGGTTCGGGCGGGATGGTTTCAATGTGGTCGACGTCGATGTCGGCGCCGTCCGCCGCCGCGTCGCGGCCGGCGGCGGCGCACTCGCCGGTACCGCCGGAATCGGTGTCGCTATCGAGGTCGGCGTCGCCAACATCGGGACCGGCCGTTCCGCCCGCCATGCCCTCGTCGGTGTCGACCTTGGTTCCCGCCGCCAAGCCGGTCCGACGCCGTTGCGCCAGACCGGGCGGGCGCCTGTGCCGTGCCCGCGCCCGAGCACCCGGTCCGGCCAGAGGGTCTTCGGGTTCCGCCCATCAGCGTCCCTGCGGCAGCGCCTTTCATCTCCGTCAATCGAACTCGTCGATAAATTACTTCACAAATGTACTATTCATTGTTATAGTGTACCCAGATAAACAAATTTCTTACCCTTTCTGGAGAATTACCATGAACGCAAAACAATTGATCGCCGCCCTGCTGACCCTCGCCGCCACCGGCGCCGCCTTCGCCCAGGCGCCCGCGCCAAGCGCCGGCGTGACCCGCGCCGAAGTGAGCGCCGAATTCATCCGCGCCCGTGACGCCGGTGAACTCTCGACCAGCGAGGTCGACTATCCCAAAATGCCGGACAGCGCCAGCACCCTGAGCCGCGCCGAAGTCACCGCCGAATACGTGCGCGCCCGCGCCGCCGGCGAAATCTCGACCAACGACACCGACTACCCGCGCACGCCGGCCTTCGTCAGCACGCTCACCCGCGCGCAGGTCGTCGCCGAACTGGTGGAAGCGCGCAAGAACGGTGAAATGCCGACGTCGGAAGTCTACTTCGACGTGGCGCACGCCACCCGGAACGCGTCGCCTTCGACGCACTAAGTGCCGCAACAAGTTCGCTAAGCCAGTCCGCCAACCAAGAGCATCGAAACGAGCGCCACGCCCATGCCATCCGTCCCGCCCCTGTTACGCACCCTGAGCGCCGCCAGCCTACTGCTGGCCCTGAGCGCCTGCGCCGGCATGGGCCGGATGACACCGCGTGCGCCGCTGCTCGACGCCAACACCTTGGACGCCGGCGCGGCCATCGCCACCGCCCAGGGCGCAATCGAGTGGCCCAGCCAAGCTTGGTGGCAGGACTTGCACGACCCGCAGTTGAACCAATTACTAGCGGTGGCGCTGGCCGACAACCCGACGCTGCACGCGGCGCAAGCGCGGGTGCGCCAGGCGCGCGCGCTGGCCGGCCTGGCCGACGACCATACCGGGCCGAAGGCGGACGCCAGCGTAGCGCTGAACCGCGAACGGTATTCCGAGCACGGCAGCGCGCCCGCTCCGCTCGCCGGCAACTACGCCTGGCGCAACCAGGCCACGCTGTCGCTGTCCTACGACCTGGATGTGTGGGGCCGCAACCGCCAGGCTTTGGCGGCCGCGCTCGACGAGGTGCAACTGGCGGCGGCGGAGTCGCAGATGGCGCGCCTGGCACTGCAAACGGCCGTGGCCGGCAACTACGTCCAGCTATCGTTCGAGTTCGAGCGCCAGGATTTCATCCGCGCCGCCCTGGCGCGGCGCGAGCGCATCCTGGATATCGCGCGCCGGCGCCGCCAGGCCGGCCTGGGCACCGAGGTCGACGTCGCGCAAATCGAGGCCACCCTGCCGGCCGGCCGGCGCGAGCTGGAACAGGCGGCGCACACTATCGCGCTGCTGCGCAACCAGTTGGCGGCGCTGGCCGGCAAGGGCCCGGCCGACGGCGCGGCGCTGCGCCGGCCGGCCTTGCGGCTGGACCGCCCGCCGGCCCTGCCGGGCGCTCTGCCGGCCGAGCTGATCGGACGGCGCCCGGACATCGCCGCGCAGCGCTGGCGGGTGCAGGCGGCGGCCAAGCGGATCGCGGTGGCCAAGGCCGATTTTTACCCGAACCTGAACCTGCTCGCCTTCGCCGGCCTGCAATCGTTCGGCTTCGCCCACTTCCTCGAAGCCGGCGCGGCCACGGGCGGCGTCGCGCCGGCGCTCAGCCTGCCCTTGTTTGCCGGCGCCCGGCTGCGCGCCCAGCTTGGCAACCAGGACGCACTCTACGACGCCGCCGTCGCCCAATACAACGCCAGCGTGGTGGCGGCGCTGGCCGACGTCGCCAACGCGGTCGCCAACGCGCAGTCGCTGCAACGGCAGCAACGCCTGGGCGCCGACGCGCTGGCCACGGCCGGCAGGGCCAGCGACTTGGCCGGGAAAGCCTACCGCGCCGGCCTGAGCGACGCGGTCAACCTGCTCAACAGCGAACTGGCGCTGCTCGCCGAACAGCAGCAAACGGCGCAAATCGGCGCGCGCCAACTGGACAGTTATGTCAGCCTGATGGCGGCGCTGGGAGGGGGATTCGGCGCCTTGCCCTAAGCGGCGCAAACGCCACGATATACAATCTAGCCTTTCTTTGTTTGAGGAGTTCGCGATGACCGCTTTTGACGCCACCTACAAGCGGCTGCACAACATCCGCACGCGGATGCCGGAGTTTCCGCTCGAACTGGTGCGCTTGATCCGCATGACCTACCACATTCAAAAAGGTATCAAGGATCTGACCAACGCGGCCTTGAGGAAATACGACCTGGTCGACGCCAGTTACATGGTGCTGGCGGTGCTGTACGGCACCGACGACGAATCGTCGAACGCCTGCACGCTGGGCATGGCCTGCCACGAAAAGCCGGCCAACCTGACGCGCGTGTGCAACGACCTGGAAGAACGCGGCCTGATCCACCGCGGCGCGCGCCCGGGCGACCGCCGCTCGGTAATGATTACGCTGACCGACAGCGGCCGCGCCCTGGTCGAGGAAATCCTGCCGCAGGTGTGCGGCAAGACCACGCAGACGTACGACGGCTTCACCGCCGAGGAATTGCAACAGCTGGAAAACATGTTTGCGCGCCAGTTGCGCAACCTGAACAACATCACGTAATCCGACCCCGCGGGCACGCCGGCGTAGTCGGGTTGCGCTTTCGCCCACCCGACCCACGGAGTTCCATGCCACCGCTTCCCTCTTCCTTGCCCCCAGTCGGGGGGGGGGGGGGGGGGGGGGGGGGGGGGGGGGGGGGGGGGGGGGGGGGGGGGGGGGGGGGGGGGGGGGGGGGGGGGGGGGGGGGGGGGGGGG
>NZ_JBJXIB010000151.1:0-13872 GCF_046115965.1 Janthinobacterium sp. CG_23.3
CTTTTCGTGGATGCGAAACGAACCTACTTGCTGCTCTCCCCCCCCCCCCCCCCCCCCCCCCCCGCCAGGGCGAACAGCAAGATGGCGCGGCCGGCGCGCCGGCGTGCCTGGCTTGAAAACATGGACATGGGCATACCTATAAAATTGTAGGCCGACCATACAGGCGGCGGACACAAGGATATACTGCCGGACCGAAGAAAAACAGACTCAGAAGTGCAATAAAACTACGGATCAGTTTTATGCCGCCCTGGGCAAGATTGGATGGATGCGCGTGAAGCTGTACGAAGAATTGGCCGAAGAGATCGCCGCGATGATCACCAACAAGCTGCTGCTGCCGGGCGAGCGCATCGCCTCGGTGCGCCAGCAGCGCCAGCGCCGCGGCGTCAGCCCGGCCACGGTGTTCCAGGCCTACTATTTGCTGGAGGCGCGCGGCATGATCGTCGCGCGGCCGCGCTCGGGCTACTACGTGGCGCCCAGCCGCGCCGCGCTGGCGCCCGAGCCGGAGGCCTCGCAGCCGCAGGGCGAATCGACCCGGGTCGACGTCAGCGAGCTGGTGTTCGAGGTGCTGGGGGCGGCCGGCGCGCGCGACATCGTGCCGTTCGGTTCGGCTTTCCCCAGCCCGCTGCTGTTTCCGATGGCCAGGCTGGCGCGCTCGGTGGCGGCCAGCATGCGCCGGCTCGACCCGTGGAGCACGGTGGCCGACCTGCCGCAAGGCAACGCCGAGTTGCGCCGGCAGATCGCGCTGCGCTACCAGATGGACGGGGTGCGGGTGGCCAGCGACGAGGTCGTCGTCACCAACGGCGCGCTGGAGGCCTTGAACCTGTGCCTGCAGGCCGTCACGCGGCCGGGCGACGCGGTGCTGGTCGAGTCGCCCAGCTTCTACGCCGGCCTGCAGGCGCTGGAGCGGCTCGACCTGGTGGCGGTCGAAGTGGCCACCAGCCCGCGCGACGGCATCGACCTGGCGGCGCTGGCCGAGGCGCTGGTGCGGCACCGGCCGAAGGCGTGCTGGTTGATGAGCAGCTTCCAAAATCCGCTGGGCGGGCTGATGCCGCCGGAAAAGAAGCGCGCGCTGGTGGCGCTGCTGGCCGGGCATGGCGTGCCGCTGATCGAGGACGACGTCTACGGCGAACTGTATTTCGGCGCGCGCCGCCCGGCCCTCAGCAAGAGCTTCGACGAGCAGGGCATGGTGCTGCACTGCGGCTCGTTTTCGAAGTGCCTGGCGCCCGGCTTCCGGGTCGGCTGGGCCGCGCCGGGGCGCTACGCGCGCGCGGTCGAGCGCCTCAAGCTGAGCACCAGCCTGACGGCGGCGCTGCCGTCGCAACTGGCGCTGGCCGATTACCTGGGGCGGGGAACTTACGAGCGGCATTTGCGGCAACTGCGGCTGGCGCTGGCGGCCCAGCAGCACATGATGCTGCAGGCGATCGCCGTGCATTTCCCCGCCGGCACGCGGGTGACGCGGCCGCAGGGCGGCTATTTTGTCTGGGTCGAATTGCCGAAGGGGGTGGACGCGCTGGCCTTGCACCGCAGCGCGCTGCGGCACGGCATCAGCATCGCGCCGGGACCGATTTTTTCCGCCAAGCGCGCGTTTGGCCATTGCGTGCGGCTCAATTACGGCCATCCGTGGGACGCCACGCACGAGGCCGCCATTGCGACCCTGGGGCGGCTGGCGGCGCAGCAGTTGGAAGGGGGCGGGCCGTAGGCGCCGAACAAAACAGGGGCGTAACCCCGGGGTCGGACCTGGAGGCCTGGCCCCGGCTCTGTGCCGGTGCTTGGTTGTGAAGCCGGCGGCGCTACTGCGCTAGCGGCGCCGGCCGGCGCGCTTTCGCCGGCGCGACCTTGCCGCCGTCGGCGATCCAGCGCCGGTACACCCGCAACGCCACATGCGCGTCGTCGGCCGCGTAGAGGATCTGGCGCTCGCTCAGGCGCGTCGTCGACCAGTTGGTGGTGGAAATTTTCTTCGATTTTTGCAGGCGCAGGCCGAAAAATTTCGCCACCGCGCTTTTCGCGCCGAGGTCGTTGCGCTGGCCGCCGCGCAGCGCCACCGACAGGTCGAGCACTTGCGCCACCGTAATGCCAAGCTTGCTTTGCAAGCGCTTGACGTCGTCGCTCAGACCGAAGCCGACCTTCAAGGTCGTGCCCGACTCCAGAATCGCCTTCAGCGCCGCCAGCGCCGGCGTGGCGCCGATTTGGAACAGGTAGGCGGTGTCGTCGGTGGCAAGCTGGATCAAATGCGGTCCGGTCGAGGTTTCCCCCTTCAGGAAGGTCGGCTTCGACTCGGTGTCGAAGCCGATCGCGTCGGCCGCCAGCAGCGCCGCCAGCGCGGCCGCCGCGTCCTCGGCGCTGTGTACCAGGCGCACGTCGGCCAGCTTGATGCCCTCGTAGGGCGGCAGGGGCTGCTCGATGTCCGTACTCATGGGGCTGGATCAGCCCTTGCGCGAAAATTTCGCGGTCAGCTGGTTCAGCTTGTCGAGGCGGACGCGGTTCGCTTCCTCTTCGGCCGCCGCTTCGCGCTCGGCCTTCTTGCGCTCGGCTTCCTTCTTGAAGCGCTGCTGCAACACCTGGGTCGCGTGGTCGCGGTGCACCTGGGTCACTTCCGCGCCGGCGGTGCCGTCGAGGTCGTAGCGGATCTTGGCTTTTTCCATCACGCGCAGGTAGCGCAGCGAGCCGGTGTGGATGCCCAGCGCGGTGCGCATCAGTTTGCGGTCCAGCTCCGGCAGGCGCGCCAGGATCTGCTTGTCGATACCGATCGACAACGGCAGGCAGTCGCGGAAAGGCGGAAATTGGTCTTGGAATTGCTTGAGCAGGGCGCGCGCGGTTTGCGCTGGGGCGGCCGTTGCGGCTGGCTGAGGGGTGAGACTAGACGTGTTCATCGACTTCATTGGTTAGGCAGGAAACGGGAGCATAGCACGCAAGAACGGCCAGCGCATTGACTTTTAAGCCAATAATGTCTTTTTTGCCATGCTGTTGGATAGGCGCGACGGGCAGGAAATGTGTATAATGTCTGCTTGCGCTGACCACCGGCTTGCGCCGGATCAGTAGTGCAGGGGATAAGAGCAGTCGCTGCGCGGCGATGTTATGGGCATGGTTGATGTCAGATATCTGAATTATCAATTATCCTAATAGGTGGCCGTGGAGCATAATCTCGCTCTCCTCTATTCTTCACTGAATAATAGATTCAAGCCCGTTTTGGTAGCGGGCTTTTTTTCATTCCGCAATGTACACCGCCGATTTATCTACGCCCCCTTCAGCTGCGGCGCGCCCTCAACGGGCTGCGTCGGCTTCGAACGTCCCGATAGATTGGCCCCGCTGCCCTTAGCCGGCAGCCGCAGCACACGCTCCATCGAGTCCGATTTGCAGGCTTAGGTGGGATCATTCACTTCGCCGAAACCATGTGGTCTCGCATAGAGAGAGATATTTAATGAAAAATACGCCCAAAACATTAACGTTGTCGGCCAAAACGCCGCGCCCTGCATCGGCGCAACTGGCGCTGCCTAAAACGACTCTATCTTACTTTATCGATAATACGCAAGCGGATAATACGCAGGCGCCCAATAAGGTCACGGTAGTGAAGAAAACCCGTTCGCGCTTGGCCGCCGTGCCGGTGCCGGGCCAGGAGCTGGCGCAGGACGGCGCCGCCGAGGCGCAAGCCGAGCCGGCAATGGAGCAGGGCGCCGGGCAGGACGGCGACGAGGCAAGCGCGTTGAAGGCCGCCGTCGTCAAGCTGGCGCCGGCCGCGCGCAAGGCCACCGAAAGCGCCGCCACCGCCAAGGTGGTGGTGGCGGCGCGCTCGAAGGTGGTGCGCGCCAAGGTCGAGCCGGCGCCGGTGGTGATCGTCACCTCCGGTCCGGCCGTCAGCCAGACCACCGACGCCGACGCCTTGGCGGCCATCGACACGTCCAACTATTTCCTGCCGACAGTCAAGGTGCCGGGCCGGCGCGGCCGCAAGCCGAGCGAGTTCACGCCGGAAAACGACGAGGTGGCGGCACTCAACGCGGTCGAGCGCGCCGAACTGAAGGCCGTCTCGAAGGCGCGCGACCGCAAGGCCAAGGGCACGGTGGCCGACGCGCTGGGCGGCGACGCCGAGGCCACCGCGGCCGACCTGGAGCGCCGCCGCCAGCAGATCAAGGGCTTGATCAACATGGGCAAGGAGCGCGGCTTCCTGACCTACGCCGAGATCAATGACCAACTGCCGGAAAACATCATCGATCCGGAGGCGATCGAGGGCATCATCGCCACCTTCAACGACATGGGGATCGCGGTCTACGAGCGCGCCCCCGATGCCGAAAGCCTGTTGTTGACCGACAACGTCGCCACCGTCACCAGCGACGACGAAGTCGAGGCCGCCGCCGCCACGGCGCTGTCGACGGTCGACTCCGACTTCGGCCGCACCACCGACCCGGTGCGCATGTACATGCGCGAAATGGGCGCCGTGGCGCTGCTCACGCGCGAAGGCGAGATCGAGATCGCCAAGCGCATCGAGGGCGGTTTGAAGGACATGATCCAGGCCATCTCGGCCTGCCCGACGACGATCGCCGAGATCGTCGCGCTGTCGCAGAAGATCGCCCGCGACGAAATCAAGGTCGACGAGGTGGTCGACGGCTTCGTTGATTTGAACGAAAGCAACGCGCCGGCCCCGGCCGCCGCCCCGGTCGCCGCCAGCGGCGACGACGACGAGGAAGAGGACGAAGTCGAGGAGGAAGACGGCGACGCCAACGGCGGCGCGGCCGGCTTCTCCAGCGAACAACTGGCGCAACTGAAAAAGAACGCGCTGGAAAAATTCGCCGCCATCTCGGCCCAGTTCGACAAGATGCGCAAGGCCCCGGACGGCTACAACTCGAAGCCCTACATCAAGGCCCAGGAGGCGATTTCCCAGGAACTGCTGGGCATTCGCTTCACCGCCAAGGTCGTCGAAAAGCTGTGCGACACGCTGCGCGGCCAGATGGACGAGGTGCGCCACATCGAGAAGGCGGTCATCGAGCTGTGCGTCAACAAATGCGGCATGCCGCGCGCCCACTTCATCAAGGTCTTCCCGGGCAACGAGTGCGACCTCGACTGGGTCGACGGCGAAGTCGACTGCCGCTATCCGTACAGCGCCATCCTGGGGCGCAACGTGCCGGCCGTCAAAGAGTTGCAAAAGAAGATGATCGACCTGCAGGCGCGCGTCGCGTTGCCGCTGGCCGACCTGCGCAAGATCAACAAGCAGATGGCCGCCGGCGAAAAGCGGGCGCGCCACGCGAAACGCGAAATGACGGTCGCCAACTTGCGCCTGGTTATTTCGATCGCCAAGAAGTACATCAACCGCGGCCTGCAATTCCTCGACCTGATCCAGGAAGGCAATATCGGCCTGCTCAAGGCGGTCGACAAATTCGAGTATCGCCGCGGCTACAAGTTTTCCACCTACGCGACGTGGTGGATACGCCAGGCGATCACCCGCTCGATCGCCGACATGGCGCGCACCATCCGCGTGCCGGTGCACATGATCGAGACGATCAACAAGATGAACCGCATCTCGCGCCAGATCATGCAGGAAACCGGCAGCGAGCCGGACCTGGCGACCTTGGCGATCAAGATGGAAATGCCGGAAAACAAGGTGCGCGAGATCATGAAGATCGCCAAGGAGCCGATTTCGATGGAAACGCCGATGGGCGAGGACGGCGATTCGCAACTGGGCGACTTCATCGAGGACAACACCACGCTGGCGCCGCTGGACGCCGCGCTGCACGCGTCGATGCGCAACGTCATCAAGGAAGTGCTGGACTCGCTGACGCCGCGCGAAGCGAAGGTGCTGCGCATGCGCTACGGCGTGGAAATGTCGAACGACCACACGCTCGAAGAGGTCGGCAAGCAATTCGACGTCACCCGCGAACGCATCCGCCAGATCGAAGCGAAGGCGATGAGCAAGCTGCGCCAGCCGTCGCGTTCGGACAAGCTGAAAACCTTCCTGACGCAAAACTAAGGGCAGGGCGGCCCCGCCCAAGCCGTTCAAGCCACCGGCGTCGAGCCGGGGTCGCACCCTTGGAGGGGGCGGCCCCGGTTTGACGCCGGTGGTTTTTGTCGTTTACGCGGCGCCTAAGCGGCCAGCGCGGGCGCCGCCGCCACCGGCATCAGGATCGACAGCGCCGTGCCGTTGCCCTTGCGGCCGTCGATCACCAGTTCCCCGCCGAGCGCGCCGATGCGTTCCTTGATGCTCTTCAAACCGTAGGAGGCGGCCTTGCCGTGGTCGCCCGGTTGGATGCCGACGCCGTTGTCGGCGATGACGACGGTGACCCAGCGCGCGTTCAGGTTCAGCGACACCTCGACCGCGCTGGCCTGGGCGTGGCGCACGATGTTCGACAGCGACTCCTGCACCACGCGGAAAATGGCCGCGGTCTGGCGGTTGTCCAGCGTGGCGTTGGCGCTGTCGTCGAGGATGATCAATTGGTAGCGGATGGCGCTGCGCCGCTCGAACTCCTTGAGCAGCCATTCGACGGCCGCGCACAGTCCCAGCTCCAGCGTGCTCGGGTGCAGGTCGTTGATGATCGTGCGCACCGACTTGATGGTCGCGTCGATGGTGTCGAGCACGCGCCCGACCTGCAGGTTCAGGCGCGGATGGGTGGCGCCGGTGCGCGCGTGCAGCATCGACACGTCGATTTTCAAGGCCATCAGGTTTTGCCCCAGGTCGTCGTGGATGTCGAGCGCGATGCGCTTGCGCTCCTCCTCCTTGATGGTTTGCTGGTGGTCCGACAGCTCGCGCAACTGTAGCAGCGACTGCTGCAGCGCATCCTCGCCGCGGCGCCGGTCGGTGACGTCGACGCTCATGGCGATCAAAATCAGCGGCTTGCCGGCGGCGTCGAACAGCGGTTTCTTGAAACTTTGCACCAGGCGGTTTTCCCGCAACTGGGCGTTCCACACCAGTTCCTCGTCGACCAGCAGGCGGCCGCTGGCGAAGGCCGCCCGGTCGTTGGCGAGGAAACCCGCCATTTGCTCGGGCGGGAAGTAGGCCGCCTCGCCGTGGCGGTCGATGTCGGCGAAGCTGACGCCCCACTGCTGCTCGCACGCCTCGTTCATCAGCACGACGCGCGAGTCGGCGTTCTTCAGGAACAGCGCCAGCGGCATCATCGAAATGATTTCCCGCAGCCGCTCCTCGCTGTGCGCCAGCGCCTGCTGGGCCGCCTTGCGCACGTCGATCTCGGCGCGCAGCAGCAGGTTGGCGTCCTCCAGCTCGGCGGTGCGCAGCGCGATGCGGTTGCCCAGCTCGGCGTGCGCGGTGGCCAGCGCCTGCTCGGCCACCTTGCGCTCGGTGATGTCGGTCATCATCAACAGCGCGCCGCTGACCTCGCCGCGCTCGCCGCGCAGCAAGCGGCCGCGCACCATGGCCCAGGCGCTGGCGCCGTCGAAGCGCTGGTATTGCAGGTCGCGCAGGCTGACGTCGCCGTTGCGGCGCAGCGGACAGCAGCGCTGCAAGGCCGTTTCCGGCAAGAAGTCGCTGAGGCGGTGGCCCAGCAGGTCGCCCATGGCGCAGTCCATCATGTCCGTCATGCGCCGGTTGGCGTAGACGATACGCAGGTCGGCGTCGGTCATCCAGATGCCTTCCTGGGTGGTGTCGACAATCTGGCGGTAGCGCGTTTCGCTGTGTTGCAGCAGGGCGTGGGCGGCCTCGCCCGACCGGGTCAGGCTGCGGATGCGCAGCAGCAGGTAGCCGATCAACGCCGTCATGGTCAGCAGCAGCAGCGCCAGGGCGTTGCGCGCGCGCAGTTCCTGCGCCGCCTCGGCGGTTTTTTGCCGGCGCAGCGTGGCGCGTTCGGTATCGATGGCGGCGTCGATCATGGCGCCGCTTTGCGCCAGGCGGGCGTCGGCCAGCGCCGGCGGGGGCGGTGCCGGCGCGCGCCGGCCGGCGTTGCGCGCGCCGTGGGCGCGGTACAGCGCGGAACGGGTTTGTTCCAGCCACGACAGGCGTTCGTAGACGGCGTCGACCTGTCGGCTGGCGGCGCGCGCCAGCGCCATGTCGCGGCAGGTGGCGGCGCCCAGGGCGCCCAGCAGCGCCAGCACGGCAACCACGCCGGCCAGGCGCCAGGTTTCAATCGACCATTTCCTCATCGGCACTTTATCGCTTTCCAATATCCGCCGCCGCGCAGGGCCGGGTAAACGGTATTGTAATGCCACTCTTGCCGCAATGTATTTATTTTTAGATAATATTCTCAACGCCGGGGCGCGCCCCCCCGGAGGCGGACCTGACGGTCCGACCCCGGCGCTTGGTCTTTGCTGGATGGGCGGCGTTGCCGGCCGGCTAACTGAACGGCATGCGCGTCAGCCGGTGTTGCGCAGGCCGGCGGCGACGCCGTTGATCGACAAGTGGATGCCGCGGTGGACCCGCTCGTCGGCCTGGCCCGCCTGGTTCGACAGCGCCCGGTGCCGCTTGATCAGCTCGACCTGCAAATGGTTCAGCGGGTCCAGGTAGGCGAAGCGGTTCATGATCGAGCGCGCCAGCAAGGGGTTGCCGGCGAGCCGCTCGGCGTTGCCGGTAATGAGTTCCAGGCAGGACAGCGTCAGCGCGTGCTCGTGCGTGATGCGTTTGAAGATGCGTTCGCGCAGCGCCGCGTCCGCTACCAGCTCGGCGTAGCGCGAGGCGATCGCCAGGTCGGTCTTGGCCAGCACCATGTCCATGTTCGACAGCAATGTGGCGAAGAACGGCCATTCGGCGTGCATGGCGCGCAGCGCGCCGAGCTTGTCGTCGCGCGAGGGCGTGGCCGCGGCGGCGTCGGCCTCGTCGAGCCAGGCGCTGATGGCGCTGCCGAAGCCGTACCAGCCCGGCAGCAGCAGGCGGCACTGGCCCCACGAGAAGCCCCACGGGATCGCCCGCAAGTCCTCGATGCGCTGGTTGGCCTTGCGCGAGGCCGGCCGCGAACCCAGGTTCAGCTCGGCGATTTCGGCGATCGGCGTGGCGGCGAAGAAGTAGTCGGTGAAGCCGGGCGTCTCGTACACCAGGTTGCGGTAGGCCTGGTAGGCGCGCTGCGACAGCGTCGCCATGACGGCCTCGAAGCGCGCCAGCTTGGCGCTGTGCGCCGCCTCCGCCGGGTGCGGCGTCAGGCTCGCCTCCAGCGTCGCGGCGACCAGCAACTCCAGGTTGCGGCGGCCGATCTCGGCGTTGGAAAACTTCGAGGCGATGATTTCGCCCTGCTCGGTCAGGCGGATCTGGCCGTTGACGGTGCCCGGCGGCTGCGCCAGGATCGCCTCGTAGCTCGGCCCGCCGCCGCGGCCGACCGTGCCGCCGCGGCCGTGGAACAGGCGCAGCTTGACGCCGGCCTTGTCGAACACCGTCACCAGCAGCGTTTCGGCCTTGTACAGCTCCCAGTTCGAGGTCAGGAAGCCGCCGTCCTTGTTCGAGTCGGAATAGCCCAGCATCACCTCCTGCAACTGGCCCTGCTTGGCGATCAGCTGCTTGACCTGCGGCAGCGCCATGACGCGGCCCATGATGTCGGCGGCGCGCTGCAGGTCGGGGATGGTCTCGAACAGCGGCACCACCATCAAGTCCAGTTCGCTCTCGCCGCTGGCCCGGTCCATGCGCAGTAGGCCGGTTTCCTTTTGCAGCAGCAGCACTTCGAGCAGGTCGGACACGGTTTCGGTGTGCGAGATGATGTAGTTGCGGATCGCCCGCGCGCCGTAGCGGGCGCGCACCTCGCGCGCCGCGCGCAGGATCGTCAGCTCGGAGTCGGTCTCGGCCGAGTAGGCGATATAGGGCGAGTACAGCAGGCGCGGCTGGGCCAGCTCGGCCAGCAGCAGGCGCTCCTTGGCGTCCTCGTCCAGCGCGGCGTAGTCCGGCTCGGCGCCGCCGCGGGCGAACAGCTCGGCGAGCACGCGCTCGTGCACGTCCGAGGTTTGGCGCATGTCCAGCGAGGCCAGGTGGAAGCCGAAGATGTCGGCGGCGCGCTTGAGCGTGGCCAGGCGCGGCTTGACCAGCGCGGCGCCGTGGTGCGCCTGCAGCGACTCGACCAGCACTTGCAGCTCGGCGGCGAAGGCGGCCGCGTCGGCGTAGGGCGCGGCCGGGCCGACCTCCTTGCGCAGGATGTTGGTGGCGCCCAGCGCGCGCGCGCTGGCGGCCAGGCGCGCGTAGATGCCGATCAGCGCGCGCCGGTACGGCTCGTCGCCGCGGTGCGGCGAGTGGTCGGGCGAGTGTTCGGCGAGCGCCTGCAGGGCCGGGCTGACGCCGACCATCAGCGTCGACACCGACAGTTCGGCGCCCAGCGCGTGCACCTCGTCGAGGTAGAAGTCGAGGATGGTGGTGGCGTGGCGCGCCAGCGCGTGGCGCATGGTGCCGGCGTTGACGTTGGGGTTGCCGTCGCGGTCGCCGCCGATCCAGCTGCCCATCTGCACGTAGGGCGCGTCGATGCGCGCCGGGTCGGCGGCGCCGTGCGCGTGCGCCGCCGGGTACTGCTCGGCGATGTCGGCCTCGATGTCGTCGTACAGGCCGGGCAGCTCGCGCAGGAAGGTGATGCGGTAGTAGGACAGCGCGTTTTCGATCTCGTCGGCCACCGTCAGCTTCGAGTAGCGCAGCATGCGCGTCTGCCACAGCGTGGCCACGCGGGCGTGCAGCAACTGCATGTTGGCGCCGCGTTCCTTCGGCGTCAGCGGCAGGTCGCGCTCGGCCAGCAGGCGGGCGATGTCGTGCTCGGCGTCGAGGATGCTCTTGCGCTGCACCTCGGTCGGGTGGGCCGTCAGCACCGGCGCGATCAGCGCCTGGCGGAAGAAGGCGTCGACGGTGGCGCGGCTGACGCCGGCCCGTTTCAGCTTGCCCAGCGCGAAATTGACGCTGCCCTGTTGTACCGGCGAGCCGGCCAGCAGATGGGCGCGGCGGCGGCGGATGTGGTGCTGGTCCTCGGCGATGTTGGCCAGGTGCGAAAAATAGGAGAACGCGCGCACCACCGAAATGGTCTGCTCGCGGCTGAGTTGTTTCAGCATGCCGTCGAGTTCGGCGGCGGCGCCGGCGTCGGCCTCGCGGCGGAAGCGCACGGCGGTCTGGCGGATGGTCTCGACGACGGCGAACACGGCGTCGCCCTCCTGGTCGCGCAGCACGTCGCCGAGCAGGCGCCCGAGCAGGCGGATGTCCTCTTTCAACGGCGCGTCCTTGTCGGCGTCGCCGCGGGTGTCTGTTGTGCTAGCTTGTTTAACCATGTGTGATGAACCAAATAGGTGAGTGAGTGGTGCAAAAGGCTGGTGGCCACGCTCTGCAAAGGAGGGCGCATGATAAAATTTGTGATCTTAAACATGTGCACATGACTGGTGTCCGCCGGTTAGGGTTAACGACAGCGAAAGAACTTGTTTTGAAAGCATCCGAATTGACGCAGAATATTCCATCCAGACTGGTCATCGCCTCGCGCGAGAGCCGGCTCGCCATGTGGCAGGCCGAGCACGTGCGCGCGCGCTTGGCTTCATTATATCCGCAGTGCAGCGTGGAGATTCTCGGCATGACCACCCGCGGCGACCAGATCCTCGACCGCGCCCTGTCCAAGGTCGGCGGCAAGGGCTTGTTCGTCAAGGAGCTGGAGGTGGCGATGGCCGAGGGCCGCGCCGACCTGGCCGTGCACTCGCTCAAGGACGTGCCGATGGACCTGCCGCCCGGCTTCAGCCTGGCCGCCATCCTCGAGCGCGAAGACCCGCGCGACGCCTTCGTCTCGAACCACTACGCCGGCCTGGCCGAACTGCCGCCCGGCAGCGTGGTCGGCACCAGCAGCCTGCGGCGCCAGTCGCTGATCGCGGCGCGCTACCCGCAACTGGTGATCAAGCCGCTGCGCGGCAACCTCGACACCCGCCTCGGCAAGCTCGACCGGGGTGAATACGCCGCCATCATCCTCGCCGCCGCCGGCCTGAAGCGGCTCGGCCTGCCGCAGCGCATCCGCGCGCTGCTCGAGCCGGAGCACAGCCTGCCGGCCGCCGGCCAGGGCGCGATGGCCATCGAGATCGCCGAGCGCGGCGACGGCGTCGACCTGCAGCGCCTGCTGGCGCCGCTGAACCACCTGGCCACCGCGCAAGCCGTGACGGCCGAGCGCAAGGTCTCGAAGGTGTTCGGCGGCAGTTGCCAGGTGCCGCTGGCGGCCTACGCCACCGTCGACGGCGCCACCATGCGCCTGCGCGCGATGGTCGCCACGCCGGACGGCACGCGCGTGGCCAGCGCCGACGTCAGCGGCGCCGCGAACGCCCCCGAACTGCTCGGCGAGCAAGTGGCCGACTTGCTGCGCGGCCAGGACGCCGCCGCCATCCTGGCCTCGTGCGCGGTCGAGCCGGACCAGCACCCGGGCCAGGGCCGGCCGCCGCATGCCTGACGCGGTCGTCATCACGCGGCCGCTGGCGCAGGCCGGCGCGCTGGCCGCGCGCGTGGCCGCGCTGGGCCGCCCGGTCGAGCTGCTGCCGCTGCTGGAAATCCATCCGCTGGCCGACAGCGCGCCGCTGGCGCTGGCGCTGGCCGGCCTGGGCGACTACGCGATGGTGGCCTTCGTCTCGCCGAACGCCATCGACGCCGCCTTCGCCCACATCGCCCGCTGGCCGGCCGGCGTCACGCTGGCCGTGCTGGGCGAGGGCAGCCGCGCCGCGCTGGCCGCGCACGGCGTCACGCCGGCCTGCGCCGACATCGTCAGCCCGTTCGACACGGCCCACAGCGACTCCGAGCATTTGCTGCAATCGCTGGACCTGGCGCGCCTGCGCGGGCGGCGCGTGCTGATCGTGCGCGGCGAAAGCGGGCGCGAGCTGATCGCCGCCGGGCTGCGCCAGGCCGGCGCCGACGTCAGCGTGGTGGCGGCCTACCGGCGCAGCGTGCCGGCGCTGACGGCGGCGCTGGCGGCGACGCTGCGGCGCCTGCTGGCGCGCGGCAACGACTGGGTCATCACCAGCTCGGAGGCGCTGCGCGGCCTGGTCGGCTTGCTCGAAGCGCTCGAGCGCGCCGACGGCGGCGCCGCCGCCGCCGACGGCGCTGTTGCAAAAATGAAACAACAACATGTAATCGTCCCCCACGCCCGCATTGCACAAACGGCAAGCGAGCTGGGCTTTACCCGGATCACGCTGACAGGATCAGGCGACGAACGGGTGCTCGCCGCGTTACAATCACGACCATGAACGAATTGCCTACCCTACCCGAAACGAGCGCGCCCCCGGGCGCCGCCGCGAACGCCGGCGCCGCCGCGTCCGCCAGCAGCATGCCGGCGCGCGCGCCGGCCCTGGGCGACGCCCTGAAAAGACCGTTGACGATCGCCGTCATCACGCTGGCCGTGCTGCTGGCGGCGCAAAGCTGGTCGACCCACAAGCAGGTGCGCAACCTGCGCGAGGACGTCGCCCGGCGCTTGCAAAAGGGCGACGCCAGCAACGCCGACACCGGCACGCTGGCGCGCGCCGTGCAGGACGCCACCAAGGAGCTGCAAGCCAAGGTCGGCCTGCTGGAAAACCGCCAGAGCGAGGCGCAAAGCCAGCAACTGGCGCTGGAACAGCTGTACAACGACCTGTCGAAGAACCGCGACGAATGGGCCTTGGCCGAAATCGAGCAGGTGCTGTCGACCGCCAGCCAGCAGCTGCAACTGGCCGGCAACGTCGCCGGCGCGCTGATCGCGCTGCAAAACGCCGACCGCAGCCTGTCGCGCTCGGACAAGCCGCAATTCATCACGATCCGCCGCGCCATCGCCAAGGACACCGAAAAACTCAAGTCGCTGCCGAGCGTCGACTCGGTCGGCGTGGCGCTGCGCCTGGACGCGGCCATCGCCATGCTCGACGCGCTGCCGATGCTGGCCGACGAGACGCCGGCGCTGCCGGCGCCCAAGCCGGCCAAGGCCAAGCCGGCCGCGGCCAAGCCGGTCGCGGGGGGGGGGGGGGGAGGGGGAGGGGGGGGGGGGGGGGGGGGAGGAGGCACGCGGG
>NZ_JBJXIB010000152.1:0-13603 GCF_046115965.1 Janthinobacterium sp. CG_23.3
TTGTCACATAAGCCGTAACTTATTCAAAGTTGCATAAATCTGACTAGTTTTAGCTTTGGTGACGGAATTTTCTGGGGTTCCGGCTTACACCTCCAGGCTCGGAGGAACCCGTTGCAACCCGTAGTCTCGCTCCAGTTCGCGCATGATGACCTCCTGCCGCTTGTAGTCCTGGCTGTCGCTGGTCACGCTGCCGTCAAAACGGATACGGTTTGCCAAGATGTGGATGTGTTCGTGCTCAGTATCGGTATGCCGGGTCATCACAAACTGGTTTTTATCCAAGCCCATGCCCTCCATATACCGCCTCCCAATCTCACGCCACTGGTCATCAGTGATGATCTCGCCCGGTGCGGCGGACAGTGAAACGTGCAAAACAGCCTTGCCCAAGTTTGGCCTTAACTTACGAATTTCTCCAAACTCTGCCGCAAGTTCACGCGGATTTTCCCCTGCCATGTTCTTGTCAATGACGCGGCCTTGCTCCTTCGTGAGGTCGTATTCCAACGCACCACGGAAGCCTTTTCCCTTCACTGCCTTGGCAATCATTCACTGCCTTTCATGCCAATTAGTGCAAGCCGCAACTGGTTAACTTCCACACGCAGACTCTCAATTAGGCTGTCGCTTATCACGACATTCCGGCCTTCGTTCCCCGCCCTGGCTAACTGATTCAAATTTGCTGAAAGCCGCGCCAAGTCGGCGTATTCCTCACGATTGATTGCTGGAACCGGGGGTGCCGGGAGACGACGCGATAAAGCGGCCTGGCGCAACCAATGCGCTGGCGTCACGCTCATGGCGTCCGCCTTGATCTTCAAGGCATCGAATTCGGACCGCGACACGCGCACGCCGATGGTCACATCGCGTACCGTGCCGGGTTCGTTTTTTGGACGACCACCTCGCCCGCGCCTAGGCGCGGCGGTGCCGTCCGGTTCTGGTTCTGGCTGTTGCATTTACAACCCTCCGAGCGTAGCGAGTGGGGCGATGACCGAAGGGAAGAGGCTAGTTTTCGCTTGCGAAAACATGGCTTGCTTCTAACCAGCTAATCTAGCAGATACCTATATCATACACTACGTCGATGTGGGTAGCAGAACAGCAGGGGCAGGCTCTTCTGCACAGACCAGAAGATCAGCCTGACCCGACACCACAGAAGCCAAACGGTCGCGCATTGGCTTTGGGTGCCCAGCCTTACGCAAAGCCTTCCCCACATCATTCAAAGCGCTCCAGGTTGCATTGACCTCAGAATCGGTCATCGCCTCCCCCATGGCCTTGATGGACTCGCCCAGTTGAGCCAGTAACAATGCCGCGCTCATTACGCGATACTGATTAATCCGCTCGATCTTGACTAAATGGCGGGCATCAAACCACACCCCCAACTCCAGCCTCTCCTCATTGGTCAAAACCTCCAGCCCAACAGATGGCAATTTATCCGTGTATCGATCAAATGCACCAACCACCTTTTGATGGCTGCGCTTGACGGCCGAATCATACGTTGACCGGATGCATTGGATTTTCTTTCCCTGTTCTCTAAACTGCATAGCGGATACCTTTTTATCTTTGTATGTGGATAATTTTTTATCCATTAATATGCGTATATTATATCCGATGATAGGATATAAATTTATCAATTTAAGCAGATATATTTTTATATGTTGCGCAGATATATTTTTATATGTTGCGCGGATATAATAATGTGTTTAGGCGGATAAATTACCTACATTTACCTAAAACTAACCGTAACGTTATGCCACCCCCGACACTATGTCCACTCCCCGGCGATGGACTGACCGCCTTACCTTTCCCCTGCCACGCAGTGGTGGGGGCGGTGTGTCAAATACCGACCTCGCCCTGCTCGGTCGGTGGGTTATCCACAGGGTGCGTCTAGTAGAAAGAAGGTAGAAAGAAGGTAGAAGGAAAAAAACCCCTGTTTTCTTCAATGAAATCAAAGGCTTGTGGAGGTGGGGCGCGACGCTATGCCGATAAAGCGCGACGCTATGCCGATAAAGCGCGACGCTATGCCGATGAGGGCGCGACGCTATGCCGATGCCAGACGCTCCAAATGACGGCTGGCCCACCAGGCGTGGGCGTGCCCAGAACGACGCGGCCCGGAAGGTAGAGCAGGAGAGGATCGCCGCCCAAGAGCGGGGGTATAAGCCGGAAACGCCGAAAATTCCGTCGGAAAACGTCGCAAGCAAGGTTTCCGGTTGCTACAGCTATCCGACATGGTTTTCCGTACAAATTTCCCCCGGCTGCGCATACCGGTTCGGCCTTTGGCATGGTGACACCGGAAAACATCTGTTTGGCGACAGGTCGCGCCAGCACTAGCTTTTCGCTCTTGGCGGAAAATTCGGCGGTTCCGGCTTACACCCCCAAGAGCGGGAAGGGCAGCGCAACCGAAGAAGGATCAGGGGCCGAGCTGGAGCAGGTGAATCCATTTTCGCATGGGACCGCCGACACATGAGCCAAATTACCTCCAGGAAAGTATAGAATAGGCTTTTACCTCAAGAAAATTGGCGTACCTTTCGTGCCTCTGCGGGTGGATAAAAACGGACCGAACGCCATGACAACGAACATAAAAAAGATCCCAGTACATGAACTTAAGCTAGGTATGTACCTAACTGGATTTGAAGGAGGCTGGTTTGCTAGTCCTTTTTGGAGCTCACGTTTCAAACTAGTCAACGCGGACGACTTGCGTCTCGCGCTCAGTAGTGGCTTGAAGGAATGCTGGATCGACACCAACCTGGGCTTGGATATAGAGACCCCGACGGCTGTAGTGCAGTATGAGATTGCGGTTGTTCAAGCGGCTGTACAAAACAGGAACCGTTCTGCTCTCACATTGGACGAAGAGCTGATCAATGCAGCTGGGCTATGTAAAACGGCGCGCCAATTGATCATTTCTATGTTTTCGGATGCTCGACTCGGCAAGGTCATGGACACTTCCATTTGTACTGGCCTGGTTGATGATATCGTCTGTTCGGTGGAACGGCACCCTGGCGCCCTGATCAGTCTGTCACGTTTGAAAGCTGGTGACGATTATACCTACATGCATTCGGTGGCAGTTTGCGCCTTGATGGTAGCCTTAGCTAAGGCCATGAAACTACCAATAAACGATGTACGTGAAGCTGGACTCAGCGGTCTTTTGCATGACATTGGTAAGGCCAAGATTCCTCTAGAAATCCTTAACAAACCGAGCACCCTCAGCGAAGAGGAGTTTGCAACGATCAAGCGCCACCCCGAGCACGGTTTTGACGCGCTCCTCAATGGAGGCGTAAGCGACCGCGTCCGTCAAGTTTGCCTCCATCATCATGAGCGTATGGATGGTTGTGGCTATCCACATAAGCAAGCCGGAAAGGCCATTTTGCTGATGGCACGCATGGCGGCCGTGTGCGATGTGTATGATGCCGTTACTTCCAACCGTCCCTACAAACGTGGATGGGACCCTGCCGACGCTCTGGCAAAGATGATTTCCTGGAAAGGCCACTTCGACCCCAAAGTACTATCAGCATTTATCGAAGTTGTCGGCATTTATCCAATAGGATCGCTGGTACGTCTTAAATCGGAAAAGCTTGCCGTTGTGGTCGAGCAAAACAGAAACAGCTACACCCGGCCATGGGTTAAAATTTTTTACTGCGCAGCATCTGCATGCGTTTTACCGGCTGAGCTTGTTGACTTGGCTAATACTAATGATGATTATGTGGTGGGTTCTGAAGATCGTGAACGCTTTCCAAGCGAAGTTATTGAAAAATTGTGGGCCGGCAATCTTGCAGTCAAGTCAACATAAGCCGGGGGTGTTTCGGCTGTCCGGGGGTATGGCAAATTTCCCTGACTACAGCATCGTCCGACGGAATAATGACACTGGCTCAATGGAGATATCTTCTGGTGCGTTTGGCAGAGGTGCAGACAAATTGCAAATCTCAACCACGTTCGCCCCCGTAAGCAACTGGACGATTAAAGAATCCTGCTAATGATGTCTACCTGCTTGGGGTCAATGACTAAAAACTGTAGCCCCACACGGTAGGTATGGTTCGTGCAAATGCAGCTCACTACCCGCGTTTTTGATTGAATCCGAGTACATTTTCCGTCCAAAAAAAACTCTAGCCTCACCTCACATAGAAGCTTTTCAGGCAGCGAATTTTCAAGCACAAGGCATAGTCCGCCTACCGAAATATCTAAGGTTCTGCCTGTCACAATTTTGCCATTTTCCATCCGAACGAGCGCCTTGCAACGCAATATTTTGCGGGCAGTCTGACGCAAATTCGGAGTGGTCACTTCATTCAAGGCATATCCATTTACGGCAACAATATCGGTGGGCGAATCCCTCGCCGGAGCCTCTGACGCGGCCCGTGGAGGCCATAGGCGAGGCTGCAAAGCCATTGCTACAACGCCAATCTGGAGAGTCCCGCCAAGTGGTTCTCATGAAAGGCTGGCGCTTGAGCAAAGCTCCGGCATGTATGTTTTTGAGCGTGTCATAAGTTATCCGTTGCACCTGGAACCCCCGCTATGCCACTGTTTGGAGATGGAGGACCAGCTGAGGCTTACCCTTGGTGCTGTCCTCGATCCTGCCACTCGCAATCTCCAGTCGCTCCAGCTCATTCACGGCGCGGGTAATAGCGTCCCGGAAGTCTCGCATTCGCCCGGCATATTCCATTTTGTCCTTGAGCCAGTCCAACGCGTACCTCTGCACCTGGTCGGCGGATGTAGCCACCAACCGTTGCAAGGTCTTGGCCATATCCTGCCCGCGCGCAATCTGCATCCGCTTGTCCCAGTCGATCAAGCTGTATTCCCTGTTCCCGAACATCTGAACCCACCGAGGATCAATGCTGTAGCTGTACGTCTCCGCATCATCGTCGTAGGTGAACCCTGAGACGATGCGGAACGAAACTGTTTTGCCGATGCTGTACCTGGTCGAGCCGTCCGGCTTCTTCGCCTCAAGAAACAAGGTAGCCTCGGTCAGCGCTTTGATGCGACGGTGCAGCCATTCGTACTGTGTTTTGCCGTTGCTGCGAGTAAGCTTGCGTAGCAACTCAGCACGATGGAGCGGTACGGGTGTCCCTATCGGGTAGGGCTGCGCAAAGGCGATCAGGGCCATGATGAGGTCGCCGTCCGCTTCGTCCAGTTGCTCGCCGGTATATTCCAGCACGCAATCCTTGCGAGTGACCATTTCAGTCTGCCGGTGAAATTTTCGTCGACCGCGTGCAATCGGAGCTATGAAACTGGAACGGTTTAGGTGGTTAGGAAAAGCTCCAATGTCAAACCCCGGCAAGAACATCTGGCGCGGCGTTTCTGCTGCCTTTTGCTCTGCCATCTCAAGCCCTGCCGCACCGCGTTGCTTGGTGATTTCCAACATCTGGTCCAACGTCTTACGCCGGGGCGCGTTATCCTTGCTATCAGCCATAAATCAAGTCCTTTTCTTGGTTGGTGGTTAGGCACTGGCCGGGGTGTCCGCCCCGACCAGTGCCGTCCGAATACTACCTCCTACACACCGCCCCCGCTGCTGCGCAGCAGGGGAAAGCTCAACGGCTCCAGCTCGGGCCGTCGCGCTTCGCTTGTCGGGCCTGCTCTTGGGCTTGTTCGTACTGGTGCTGCTGCACCTCCGGCGACTTCCAAGCGTTCATTGCCGTGCGTTGGGCGTATTCCTCGATGTGGCCTGTCTTGCGGCTTTCCACGTTCGGGGAACACTCCCGGATGCCCTTCTCGATATCTTGCACGGTGAAGCGGCCAGACTTCGCCATATCCTGCGCAATCATCCAGTCAACACGGGATAGGTCGGCACCTTCGCCAAACCTCTCCAGAAGCCGCACAGCCTGTTTTTGATACTCGCGCACAGGATCGTGGCTGCCATACCCCGGCTTGGGCGTCTGGAGGGCCTCTAGGCGCCTCTGGCGCTCTTTCTTAGCCTCATCCTTGTCCAGCCCCTGCTCGATGCGCTCCACGTACTCTGGTGCGGCCGTAGCTGCCTTTCCGGTGCAGTCGTGGGCCAACACGTAGGGCTGGCGGCCAGCTCGGGTGTGCTCCGGCTTCTGGTTGGTGAAGCCAGCCAGCCGCCCATAGTGCCGGCTGTCAGCGCTGTTCATGTCGCCACCGTAGTGCTTTGCCAGCCCGCGCGCTGCACTGCGTCTAGCTTCGGCGGATAGCGGCTTATCCGAGATCTTGACCCATGCCTGATAGTTTCCCGGAGACGTTTCTATCGTCGCAGCGGATGCAAAGCCGTCCGCCCTCATGCGCTCCAGCGCTTCCAGCTTGATGTCATCAACAAGCACCAATCCATGATCCCCGGCTGGTCGGATATACACATCGTTGCCCTTGGCGTTCATACGCTTGAGCCATGCGGCGGACTGCTCCACTTCGGCGCGGCTCCATTCGCGATTCATCATTTGACCGGTCCTTGGCTCGCGGATGCCAACGTCGAAGCGCGCCACGCCCAGCGCTTTTATTTGTTTTTGGATCGCTTCAAGGCTTCGATCACGGCGGGTTTCAGAGCCTCCGCTACCGCTTCCGCGTCCAGTGAGTTCTTGATGCTGGGCGGGTTCAGCCAAAGCCAAAACGCGCTCACGAGCGCCGCTGCAAACAACCCCGTCATCAGGGCTAGGGCGTAATGCGTCCACTCCATTCTCTGGCCTGCCTTGTCCAAGCTCTTGGCGGCTTTGTTCGCTTCTTTCGCTGCGTCCTTGTAGCCCTCCACCGATTCCGTTAGCTGGCGTGTGAACGTCTCGCCTTGCTCCCGACTCTTGCGCTCGATCTCGGCCAGCGTCTGCCGCGTCTCGTCGGCCAACGCTGCCATCGCTTGGGCCAGTGGCTCCAGCGCCGTGGCCAAATCCTCCACGCTCTGGTGCCTGGCTTGCCTCACTGCCTCGATCTGGACTGCCAAACGCTCTAACCGCGTCTCGTTCGATGCTGCTGCGGACTGCCGCAAAGTCTCTATCTTGCTCATATGTAACCCCTCGTTTTGCCAGCCCTGCCGGGCTGTAAGCTTTACCCAAGTCGCAGCCCTTCATGGTCACGCCGTCCAGCCGGTAGGACAGGCCGGAGACCTTCGCGCCTTGGAGCTGGAGCACCGGCACCAACTCCACACCCACAGCTTCCAGCCGTTCTTGATATTGGGTGAAGCTGCGGCACCCCTTGGCCGCACCGTCGCACAGCTGCTGTAACTGCTGGCGCGCCGATGGCTTGCCGGTTCGTACGCCACCCTCGATTTCGCCCTTGGTCGGCGCTTTACGCGTCGCCTCAAGGCTGGGGGTGTAAGCCGGAACCCCAGATTTTTCTGTTTCGAGTCAGCGCAGGACCTGTCATGCAAACGACCGGTTAAGTGATAATCAGAAAACGAGAAGTTTTGCTGCTAAGAGTTGTCACATAAGCCGTAACTTATTCAAAGTTGCATAAATCTGACTAGTTTTAGCTTTGGTGACGGAATTTTCTGGGGTTCCGGCTTACACCTCCAAGAAGGATGGGCCAGATTTTAGCCGGTGAATTTAGCGCGCTAAAGACTGATGAACGCTACGAGACAGTGACTTTACCAAATCTCGCACTACGACCTGCATTGCTTCAGGTAAATCCAAAATATCGTGAATCAAGACCAAGGCCGATCTTGGCAATTCACCTGGTAGGGACCCTGACTCATCTCTGCCGGTATAGCCGCTATCCTCGCCAAACCGAAGCCAGGCAGGGCTAACCTGTAACCAGGAAGCTAGTAAAACTATCTTCGATTGGGTTGGTATTGCCTCACTGATCAACCACTTCCGTGCAGCGTGAACAGTAACTTTGTTTGCCTCTCCGGAGCGATGGTTGAAATGGCGTGATAACTCGGTAGGGGTAACCGGGACCGCAGCCGATTCCAAAGAAGATTTTAGCCGCTCAGAAAAGGCAAGTCGGTGATCGACAGTTGTGGATTTTGATGTCATCAGAATGGAAAGTAATTTACGGATCAATTGAATTCAGTAGCCAAGCGGGATAACAAACCGGTTTTTGTTGTCTTCGCTAACCCATGCCCCTTGGAAGTCTGATTGTATCGGTGCACTACCCTGTTTGGGTGTGATCTGCACGCACAGTCGGTTGGCGGGGCCGCACGTGGAAAGCTTGATGCGCCCGCCGCGCTTGGCCAGATCCGCGATGTTGGCCTCCAGTTCGGCCTTCTCGAGGCGCAGCGCGGCTTTCTCCACGCGCAGGTCTGTGATTTGGCTCTGCGTAAAGTAGCCGATCGCGTAGTTGGTGAGCACCGCGGCCGCGCCAACCAGGATGAACACCAGGGCAAACTGCCAGGTGAGCCAGGCGCCGGCGGTGCGCACCTTGCCGGCGGCGACATCGAGGGCACCAGTAGCCGCATCAAAGGCCGTTTGAGCCGTTTTGGGTGCTTGTGCAAGGGTTTCTGTCACTGCCTTAGCTGCGGCGTCCCCTGCGGCCTTCTGGATGCTCCTGGATGTGTTTTGTAGTGCCTCGATGGTTGCGCTTAGCTGTGCACGTTCTTTGGCAAGCTCGTTTAGTGCGTCAGTGGCCGCTTCCTGCTGCTTGAGCGCCATGCCGTACAGTGCTCCCAGGTCTTCGGCATCCATCACGTTTCCCCTTTGGCGTGACTCGGCAAGCCTTTGACAAACTCATCGAGGCCCATGCCACCGTCGACGAAGCGGCGCATGCGATCCTGCTCTGCTTCCGATATCGTGAAGCCAGATAGCCCCACATTGGCAAGGGCGAATTCGACAGCTGCTCGGCGGCGCTGAAGCTCTTGGGCATTTGGATCAGCCACAACCGTGTCCCTGGAATCAAGCCAGGCGTACGCCTCCTCTTCGGCATCGAAGTGGGCAAGCCGCAAAGCGTCAGTTTCATTGTCCGCGAATTCAGATGGCGGGAACACGCCGCCCCCGACCTCGACGTCATCTTCCAGGAGGCGCAGCCGCCAGCCGCCGCCCAGCTCGACCGGGCGTGGGAGAATTTCATAGGTGAATTGCATCAAAAATCCTCGTTATCGTCTTGTGTAGTGGTGGGGATACGCTGTTGGCCGTTAGCCTCCAGCTTCTCCCTGACGGCCTGATCGCTGGTCGTGCTGGTAGCTTTGGCCTTACGTTCCTTGTCCTTGATCTTGAACACAAAGTCCGTGATGGCGCGGCCCGTCTTCTTGGCTTTGTAGCTCACTGTGATGTCACTGTGCTTGTTGATCTGCTCGACTGATGGCTCGATGATGCGCTTAATGAAATCGGCGGTCAGTTTGTACTCGCCTGGCTCCAGCTGGAGCGCTTCACGCAGCCACACCAAGTTAAGCGTGCGTGTACCCACGTCCTTGTGCTGGGCCAGTAGCTCGTATATGCGTACGCCATGCGCGCTGGTCATGTGACCGACCTTCTCCAGCTGGTAAGACGTGAACTCAACCTCCAGGCGCGTGATGTACTTGATGACCTCTGGAGTAAACACGATCTGAATGTGTCCTGCGCCGTCGATGTACGCCTTCTCGCTAAGCCAGCGCGTCTCTCGCACCCGCGCCTTCTTCGTAGCCGGGTCGGTGTCGTGAATCGTGACACTGCGGCTGTAGAGGGCGTTCATGGCTTCCTTGAGCTGGCCGTAAACGCTCCCCTTCTCCACGCTAGGGAACTGCTTTAGGAAGCTGTCAGCAGTGATCGTGATCGGCAGATCAGGGAACAACCCCTTCTGTTCCTCACGGCACCGGCAGATCGCGTACAGGATGATGCGCTGCTCGTTCAAGCCCAGCCGGTAGCTGGCTTCGATCAAGCGATTCGACTTTACGACAAGCTCAGTTTTCTTCATCACGGCTCAAATGACATTATCAGGAAATGTCATTCTACAGACTTTAAATGACACGTCAATTAGAGTCATAGTTAACCGGAAAAATGTCATAGTTAACCGGAAAAATGTCATAGTTAGGTCTGCAACCTCATGAATTTAAAAGGGAATTCGGAGCGTAAAAGGACTTAAAAGCTACTCCCGACGCTTACGCGTGTAGGTCGCACTTCTCTAGGCCCCCTGAGGGGGCAGGAAAAGGCCCCCGCGTAACGCGACGGCCAGCAGCCGGATTCGCAGACCTTCGGCGGGATACGCCCTGCCCTACGGGCACACCTACCGGTGCGGGGGCTACCGCCTCACCCCGGCAAGCCGGGGCTACGGGTACCTGCTTACCGTGAGCGCCTGCCGAAACCCCGCGCCCTCACGGGACGCGGCAGCAGGCTTGACCAGGCTGCGCAGCTGTCCGTTACCCCTGCTTGTAGGTCGATGGTAGGTGAGAATTTCGACATGTCGAAATTTTGGAGCGGCCAGGGGAGTGCTGTTGGGGTTGGTTTTCCGGTTTTCGATTTATCGGGGTAAAAAGTTAACCGGGCGTGCCGATGGCTTTTTCATCGGTGCGCAAGCAAGCGGGGACGCCCGCGCGCTAAGGTGTCGAGTTGGCCTTTGAGCTTGCTACGTACCCTCCGGCTAGACCGAAGTTGATATGTAACCTGGCGTGATGAACTTAGGTTGGCATTGCGTGTCGAGGCAAGCTAATTTTGAAAATGCAGCCGATGGCAGGAAGATTTTCAACTGTCAGTGTCCCGCTGTTTGCATTCACACTTTGCTTTGCGATTGTGAGTCCTAAGTCGATGCCGGTTCTGTTTTCACCCGATTGGGAAAACGGGAGGAACATGCTTGCAGCCATACCTGGACTCAGGCCGCTGGTCCCTGATGTATCATGAAGAATCGTCAAGATTGCTTTGCACATCTGCGGTTTCATGCTTGAGGAGTGTTTTTATGTTGCATCACTTTTTGGCTAACAACCGTGACGAACTGGCGAAAAGGTGTCGTGACAAGGTAGGGAATCGTCCCGGTCGTTCAGCGACAGAAGTACAGCTTCAAGACGGTATTCCTTTACTTATCGATCAATTGATCAGAACCCTCCGAGTTGAACAAAGTTCCGAACCACTCAAAAGTGAGTTGATTTCTGGCCCAGCGGGTGGCGGCGTTGCGCTTTCAGAAGTGGGTGCCTCAGCTGCTCAACACGGGAAAGACTTGCTGGGACTAGGACTAACTGTGGATCAGGTTGTGCATGACTATGGTGATCTTTGTCAGTCAATCACGGATCTAGCTGTCGAGCGTGATGCTCCTTTTTCCGTTGATGAGTTCCGTACTTTAAATCGCTGCTTGGACAATGCCATTTCCGATGCTGTGACGGAATTTAGCTTTCAAAGAGATGCCCTTCAAGTAGCTAAAAATGCAGAGGAAAATAATCGACGGATGGGGTTTTTCGTCCACGAGCTTCGAAATCTGCTAGGAACGGCTTCACTCGCTTTTGCAGCCGCTGAAGCAGGCAATCTCAGCTTGACGGGTGCTACTGGTTCGATCCTCAAGCGTAGTCTCAGTAGCCTTCATAAGCTTATTACGGCCACAGTAGAAGATGTGCGTATATTCGAACCTGATGGTACGGCGTTGGACTCTTTCTCTCTTGCTGAGTTCATCGCAAAAATTTACGACGGCGCTACGTTATCTGCAAAAGCATACGGTTGCTCACTTCGTATGCTTCCGGTTGATATTGATCTGGCTGTCCGAGGTACGCAGGATTTGCTAATCGCCGCTGTAGCTAACTTGCTGCAAAACGCTTTCAAATTTACACAGCCAGGTTCAGAAGTGTTGTTAACGGCTTACGCGCAAGGTGATCGAATACTCATCGACGTAAAAGATCATTGCGGTGGTTTGAAGGTAGGGACTACTGAGACAATTTTTTTGCCTTTTTCCCAGGTTGGTACAGATCGCACAGGAATCGGATTAGGTCTTACCATCGCAAGAAAAACTGTCGAAGCCAACAAAGGCACCCTTACAGTCCACAATATTGAGGGCATTGGTTGTGTCTTTACGATTAATCTACCTCGCCATAGCATGCCCACTTGATAGGGTTGGACATTCCCTCATGATGCGACTTTCTCATTCACGGGAAGGTCAAATAGAGCACGATCATCCGTCCGAGTAAGTTGCTGACCCATCATTTCGAGCATTTTGTCTTTAGGCCATTCTCCACGCTCGACCTTGGCGAGAATAGCGGCACCGACAAGAATTTTTCGGCGGGTGTCAGCTGCCCGGTTTTGCTTGCTCTCTGCGGCTTTTACACGTGCTTCGGCTTTCTGCTTAAGCGCCTTAGCCTGTTTGAGTTTTTCTTCTAAGTCTTTGACGCGCTGTTGTGCTTTCTCGATTGGCGTTAAGTTCTTGGTTTCTGGTTTTTCGGTGGCGGTTGTCATGCTGGCCTTCGGTGTGGGGTTGAGCTTGCATTCTATAGCAGCGGATTATGTCACGTAAAGCCAGCTATAATGGAGGTGGCGAATAGCCCAGCGAATAGCGAAAGCGATAGAGCAAGGGCGCACTTAGGAGTTGGCTGCGCCAACTCGTGCGGTCGCTACGCGACAAAGGAAGAAACGATACCACATGGCAATCTACCACCTCAGCGTAAAAGCGATATCGCGGTCAGCCGGTCGAAGTTCGACCGCCGCCGCCGCCTATCGCGCTGGGTGTGAGATTACTGACAAGCGTACCGGCGAGGTCCATGATTACACCCGTAAGGGTGGCATCGCCTCGACGGATATGGTGTTGCCAGATGGTGCGCCAGAATGGGCGACGGATCGGTCAGCGGTGTGGAACGCTGCCGAAGCTGCCGAGCGCCGCAAGGATGCGTGCGTGGCTCGTGAGTTCGAGGTGGCCTTGCCTGATGAGCTGTCGCCCGACGAGCGGCGACGGCTGGCGGTGGACTTCGCCAAGGAGATGGCGAATGCGGAAGGCTGCGCCGTGGATGTGTCGATTCACGCACCAGGTAAGGAGGGCGATAGCCGCAACCACCACGCCCATATCCTTCGCACCACCCGAAAGGTGGGGTCAGAGGGATTGACCGACAAGCTCGACACCGAGAAGGCAGGGCGCAACCGCGCCGCCGACCTCGATGCAGTCCGCACCAGGTGGGCCGTGCTGACAAATGAGCGCTTGCGAGAAAACGGCATCGACGTGCAGGTCGATCATCGCAGCCTGAAAGATCAGGGCATCGACCGGACACCGACAAGCCACTTGGGTATTTTCGTCACCAGCATGGAGCGGCGTGGCGTCAGAACCGAAGTGGGGAAGCGCATTGAGGAAGAGGTGGCCGCCCGGTTGCTTGAGGCCCGTGCCCAGGGCATCCAGGAACGCGAGCTGGCCCAAGTCAATCGAAGCATCATCGACCTATCGGGCGACTTAGCCGCAGCCAAGCGGGAATGCAACGCCGTGGAGGTGCTCAGCAAGGGGGCCGCTGACTTCCACGCGAAATTCATGGCCGACCGATCAGCGAAGGCCGAAGCGGAGCGCCGCGCCGAGCTGGTACGCCAGGCTGTGGAATTCGCCCAGGGCGAAGCCAGGCGCAAGGTCGAACTGGAAAAGGTTGCCCAAGAGCGGCAGCGGGACGCGCTGCCAGGACCAAAGAAGGGGGTGTAAGCCGGAACCCCAGATTTTTCTGTTTCGAGTCAGCGCAGGACCTGTCATGCAAACGACCGGTTAAGTGATAATCAGAAAACGAGAAGTTTTGCTGCTAAGAGTTGTCACATAAGCCGTAACTTATTCAAAGTTGCATAAATCTGACTAGTTTTAGCTTTGGTGACGGAATTTTCTGGGGTTCCGGCTTACACCTCCA
>NZ_JBJXIB010000153.1:0-13500 GCF_046115965.1 Janthinobacterium sp. CG_23.3
CGGCATGGCCCCCCCCCCCCACCCCTCCCCCCCCCCCCTCCCCCCCCCCCCCCCCCCCCCTCTCCCCCCCCCCCCCCCCCCCCCCCCCCCCCCGCCGCCCGCCTGCGGGTGCGCAACCTGGCCGCGACGCTGGCGCCCAAGGTCGACCTGGACTTGCGCCGGTTGGTCAACAACCACACCACGCCGCCGCCGTCGACGATCCAGCGGCGCGGCTGGTCGATCGGCGTCAGCTGGGACTTCCCGATGGGCGGCGAGGGCCTGGCGCGGCGCGACGAGGGCGTCAGCCGGGCCGAGGCGGCCGACGCCGACCTCGCGCGCGCCGAGCAGGCCGCCGGCGCCGACCTGGCCGGGCTGGGGCCGCGCATCGCCAACGCCGAGCGTTCGCTGGCCTTGCTGGCCGAGCAGGAGAAGAAGATGGCGCTGCTGGTGCGCGGCGGGGCGATCCAGTTCGAGGCCGGGCGGCGCAACCTGCAACAGATCATCCAGACCCGCGACAGCTATTTCGTCGTGCAGCAGCGCCGCATCGACCAGTCGCACCGGCTGATCCTGGCGCGGATGCGGCAACTGTCCCTGTCCGGCCGCCTGCTGCCGGCCTTCGGCCTGGCGCCGTAACGCCACGCCGGCGCCGGCGCGGCCGGCGCGGCCTTTGATCCAGACGGCATCGCGTCGCCGCCGCGCCGCTACACTGGGCCATGGCCACGCCACACGACGATTACGACACGCCCTGGAAGGATGCCGTCACGCGCTATTTCTCGGCGTTTATGGCTTTCTATTTCCCGTCCGCGCACGCGCAGATCGACTGGTCGCGCGAGCCGGAATTCCTGGAGCAGGAACTGGCGCAGGTTGCGCGCGACGCCGAGCTGGGCAAGCGCCTGGCCGACAAGTTGGTCAAGGTCACCTTGCGCGGCGGCGCCGAGCGCTGGGTGCTGGTGCATCTGGAAGTGCAGGGGCGGCGCGAGGGTCGCTTCGCCGAGCGCATGTTCGCCTGCAACTACCGCATCTACGACCACTACCGGCGGCCCGTCTCCAGCCTGGCACTGCTGGCCGACGGCAGCGCGTCTTGGAAGCCGGACACCTTCGGCTATCGCCTGTTCGGCTGCGAGATGCGCTTCAGCTTTCCGGTGGTGAAACTGATCGATTACGCCGGCCAAATCGAGCAATTGTTGCAGGACGAAAACCCGTTCGCGCTGGTGACGGCGGCGCACCTGCTGACGCGCCAGACCAAGGGCGACATGGCGCGCCGGGCGGCGGCGAAGCGCCGTCTTTTTGCGCTGCTATTCCAGCGGAATTGGGACAAACAACGTATCATCGACTTCCTCAACGTCATAGACTGGATGATGCAATTGCCCGCCGAGTTGGACAATGAATTGTGGGCCGACATCCCTGCGATGGAAAGGAGCAATGCGATGCCTTACATGAGTTATTTTGAGCGTAAGTTCCGCGGCGAAGGCATGCGCAAGGGGCAGCAGAGCCTGCTTGCGATGCAACTGGAAGAACGTTTCGGCGCGCTGCCGGACGAAGCCCGGGAAAGGCTGGCCTCGGCCAGCGACACGCAACTGCTGGCCTGGGCCAAAGCCTTGTTGCGTGCGCAAAGCGTGGACGAGGTGTTTTCTTCCCGCTGAGCGGAAAACTGAGCGCTAACGAGCAGCGGATTCGGCGCGTTGCGCGCGGCGCGCGTCGAAGGGGGCCGCATCGCCTGTTGATTCTATGGCACACTGCGCACTTGAACGTCTTTTGATCGTCCCAGCGCATGAGCATTTTCCAGAAATTACCGTTTGAATGGCAGGTCGGCCTGCGTTATACCCGCGCCGGAAAACGCAGCGGGCGCAACAGCTTCATCTCTTTTATCTCGCTGATCTCGGTTGCCGGCATCGGCCTCGGCGTGGCCGCGTTGATCGTCGTGTTGTCGGTCATGAACGGCTTCCAGAAGGAGGTCACCGACCGCTTGATGTCGGTGCTGGCGCATGTCGAGGTGTTTGACATCCGCGGCGCCATGCCGGACTGGCGCGAGCAGGCCCAGGCCGCTTTCAAAAACCCGCAGGTGCGCGCCGCCGCGCCCTTCGTCGAAACCCAGGGCATGTTGCTGCGCGACGAGGCCATGCGTCCCGTCATCGTGCGCGGCGTGCTGCCGCAGGAGGAAAGCAAGGTCTCCAACGTCGCCGCCCAGGTCAAGCGAGGCGACTTCAACGACCTGCGGGCCGGTTCCTTCAAGATCGTCCTCGGCGTCGAACTGGCGCGCGCGCTGGGCGCCGAGATGGGCCAGAACGTCACGCTGATGCTCGAACGCGAGCCGGTCGGCAAGGCCGGCGTGCTGCCGCGCATGCGCGCCTTCACCGTTGCCGGCATCTTCGACGCCGGCCACAACGAACTCGACTCCGGACTGGCTTTCATCCATATCGACGACGCCCAGGGCCTGCAGAACCTGGCCGGCCCGTCCGGGCTGCGCCTGCGCCTGGCCGACATGGACCGCGCGCCGCAGGTGGTGCGCGAGCTGAAGGCGTCGATGAGCGGCGAGCTGTGGATGCGCGACTGGTCCAAGGTCAGCGCCAGCTGGTACGCGCTGGTGCAGAGCCAGAAGAACATGATGTTCATCATCCTCAGCATGATTATCGCGGTGGCCGCCTTCAACCTGGTCTCGACGCTGGTGATGACGGTGACCGACAAGCAGGCCGACATCGCCATCCTGCGCACGCTGGGCGCCTCGCCGGCGTCGATCATGAAGATCTTCATGATCCAGGGCGCGGTGGTGGGCCTGCTCGGCGCCGCCCTCGGCGTGCTCAGCGGCGCCGTGCTGGCGTTGAATATCGGCGTCATCGTGCCGGTGATCGAGCGCCTGTTCGGCATGCATTTCCTGTCCAAGGAAATCTACAAGATCAGCGCGGTGCCGTCCGACCTGCACTGGGCCGACGTTAGCACCATCGGCCTGATCGCCTTCGGGCTGGCGCTGCTGGCGACGCTGTACCCGAGCTGGTGGGCGGCGCGCGTCAAGCCCGCCGAGGCGCTGCGCTACGAATAGCCACAGCCACGCCCGCGAGCAAGCCCGGCCGGAGCCTTGCGCGTGGTGTTTCAGCCCGACAAGCCATTTGTATGGCACACTGCGGGCTCAACAGTATTAGAACGCCGGAACTCATGAGTATTATCCAGAATTTGCCTTTCGAATGGCTGGTCGGCTTGCGCTACACGCGCGCCGGCAAGCGCAGTGGCCGCAACAGCTTCATCTCGTTTATCTCGCTCATCTCGATGGCCGGCATCGGCCTGGGCGTGGCCGCCCTGATCATCGTCCTGTCGGTGATGAACGGCTTCCAGAAGGAGGTCACCGACCGCATGCTGTCGGTGCTGGCGCACGTCGAGGTGTTCGACCCGCGCGGCGCCATGCCCGACTGGCAGGGCGCCGCGCGCGAGGCGTTCAAGAACCCGCAAGTGAAGGGCGCCGCGCCTTTCGTCGAAACCCAGGGCATGTTGCTGCGCGACGAGGCGCTGCGCCCGGCCATCATCCGCGGCGTGCTGCCGGAGGAGGAGCCGAAGGTCTCCGACGTGGCCGCGCAGGTCAAACAGGGCAGCTTCAACGCGCTCAAACCGGGCGCCTTCAACATCGTGCTCGGCGTCGAGCTGGCGCGCGCGCTGCGCGTGAACCTGGGCGAAAAAGTCACGCTGATGCTGGCCCAGGGCCAGGTCACCCCGGCCGGCGTGCTGCCGCGCATGCGCAGCTTCACCGTGACCGGCATCTTCGAGGCCGGCCACAACGAATTCGACTCCGGCCTGGCCTTCGTCCACATCGGCGACGCCGAGCGGCTGCTGCGCCTGGAAGGCCCGTCCGGCCTGCGCCTGCGCCTGGGCGACATGAACCGCGCGCCGCAGGTGGCGCTGGAGCTGAAGAAAAGCATGCCGGGCGAGCTGTGGATGCGCGACTGGTCGCAGCTCAACGCCAACTGGTTCGCCGCCGTGCAAACCGAAAAACGCATGATGTTCATCATCCTCACGTTGATCATCGCGGTGGCCGCCTTCAACCTGGTCTCGACCCTGGTGATGACGGTGACCGACAAGCAGGCCGACATCGCCATCCTGCGCACGCTGGGCGCCTCGCCGGCGTCGATCATGAAGATCTTCATGATCCAGGGCGCGCTGGTGGGCATACTCGGCACCATGCTGGGCGTGGCCGGCGGCGTGCTGGTGGCCCTCAACGTCGACGTCATCGTCCCGTTTATCGAACATTTATTAGGAGTGCAGTTCTTGTCGAAGGATATCTACTTCATCAGCACCGTGCCGTCCGACCTGCGCTGGGCCGACGTCTCGAAAATCGGCGTGCTGGCCGTGGTCCTGGCCTTCCTGGCCACGATCTACCCAAGCTGGTGGGCCGCCCGCGTGAAACCTGCGGAGGCGCTGCGCTATGAATAACACCACGCAAAACAACAACGGCGCGGCCGTGCTGTCGTGCCGCGGCCTGGGCAAAACCTTCGTCCAGGGCGACTACCAGGTCAAGGTTTTGGCCGGCATCGACATCGACGTCCACCGCGGCGAGCGGGTCGCCATCGTCGGCGCCTCGGGCTCGGGCAAATCGACCCTGCTGCACCTGCTGGGCGGGCTTGACACGCCGACCAGCGGCAGCGTCACCTTGCTCGGCAAGGACTTCGCCAGCCTCAACGAGAAAGCCCGCGGCGACCTGCGCAACGCCTCGCTCGGCTTCGTCTACCAGTTTCACCACCTGCTGCCGGAGTTCTCGGCGCTCGACAACGTCGCCATGCCGCTGATGATACGGCGCATGAAGCGCGTCGAGGCGCAGGGCCTGGCGCTGCAGATCCTGACCCGGGTCAACCTGGCCAAGCGCGTCATCCACACGCCGGGCGAATTGTCCGGCGGCGAACGCCAGCGCGTGGCCCTGGCGCGCGCGCTGGTGACACAGCCGGCCTGCGTGCTGGCCGACGAGCCAACCGGCAACCTCGACCACGCCACCGCCGAGCAGATCTTCGACCTGATGCTGGAGCTGTCGCGCACCTTGGGCACCGCCTTCATCATCGTCACCCACGACATCGAGCTGGCCAAGCGCTGCGACCGCGTGCTGCGCCTGACCGACGAGGGACTGCAACCGTACTTGGACTAGCCATGTGGATCGACACGCACTGCCACCTGGATGCGCATGAATTCGGCGGCGAGTCGCAGCAGGTGGCCGCGCGCGCCGCCGCCCAGGGCGTGTCGATGATCGTGATACCGGCCGTCGAACGGGCCAACTTCGCCGTCGTGGCGCAGCTGGCCGCCAGCGTCGGCAACGCCAGCTACGCGCTCGGCATCCACCCGATCTACGTGCCGCAGGCCGACGAGGCCGACCTGCTGGCGCTGCGCGCAGCGGTCGAGGCGGCGCTGTACGAGCGCCGCTTCGTCGCCATCGGCGAGATCGGCCTGGACTTCTTTATTCCAACGCTGGCGGAGCCGGCCATGCGCGCCAAGCAAGAGCACTTCCTGCGCGAGCAGCTGAAAATCGCCCGCGACTTCGCGCTGCCGGTGCTGCTGCACGTGCGCCGCTCGCAGGACGTGGTGCTGAAACACGCGCGCCAAATCCGCCCGGCCGGTGGCATCGCCCACGCCTTCAACGGCAGCTTCCAGCAGGCGCAGGGCTACATCGACCTCGGCTTCAAGCTCGGCTTCGGCGGCGCCATGACGTTTACGCGCGCGCTGCAAATCCGCCGCATGGCCAGCGAACTGCCGCTGTCCTCCATCGTGCTGGAGACGGACGCGCCGGACATCTCGCCGAGCTGGCTGCATCCGGCTCGCAACAGCCCGGAACAACTGCCGCGCATCGGCCAGGTGTTGGCCGAGCTGCGCGGCGTCGACGTGGCCGCCATCGCCGCGGCGACCAGCGCCAACGCCCGCTCCGCGCTGCCGCGCATGGCGGCCAACGGAGCGGCGGCATGACGCGCCAGGGCCGCATCGGCGTGGCCGCCGCCTTGCTGTGCGCCGCGCCGGCGCACGCCGCGGTCCCCGCAGCGGCCTCCGGCGCGCGCTGCGACGGTCT
Source organism: Janthinobacterium sp. CG_23.3 (assembly GCF_046115965.1). Classification (NCBI taxonomy): domain Bacteria; kingdom Pseudomonadati; phylum Pseudomonadota; class Betaproteobacteria; order Burkholderiales; family Oxalobacteraceae; genus Janthinobacterium; species Janthinobacterium sp. CG_23.3. The sequence goes on from NZ_JBJXIB010000153.1 coordinate 6,008, forward strand.
GCCGCGCCTGTCGGTGACGACGCCGGACGGCTTCTGCGTCGCCGTCCTCGCCACCGGCCTGGCCTTCCCGCGCGGCGTACAACCTCTACCGAACGGCGACATCCTGGTGGCCGACATGGGTGGCTGGGAGCCGAACCAGGGCGGCGTCTGGCTACTCAAGCGCGGCGCGATCCAGGTCGCGATGCCGGCGCTGAAAAACGACAACGAGCTTCCCCACGACGAACTGAATTTGATCCAGCCCGGCCAATTCTACGGCTGGCCATACTGCTACGACGACAACCGGCCCAGCCCCGAATATCCGACGCTGGGCTGCATCGCCTATCGCGCGCCGGCGCGGCTGCTGCCGCCGCACGCCGCGCCGCTGGGCATGACGTTCTACACGGCCGGCGGCTTCCCGGCCTTATACCGCAACAGCCTGATCATCGGCTGCCACGGCTACCGCCAGCACGGCCGCCGGCTGGTGGCGCTGCTGCCCGACAAGGCCGGCGCACCACTGGGCAAATCGGTCGAGTTGATCGGCGGCTGGACCCGCAAAGGCAAGCAGGGCATGGGCGCCCCGGTCGACGTCAAGCAGGGCCAGGACGGCCACGTCTACATCGCCGACGACCGCAACGGCATGGTTCTGCGGCTGCAATACGTCGGCGCCGCCGCGCGCTGATTTTCGTGGGTCGGGTTAGCGCACAGCGCGTAACCCGACTGGCGTCGGCGGCGGCCCGGCGTCGGATTACGCTGCCGCTAATCCGACCTACGATGCCTCAACTTACCGCATCGATCTACGCCCTGGTTTTTTCTTGGCGCCGCCCACCGGCGCCAGTTCCTGGCGCTTGCGCGCCGCCGAATTTTGCGCGTGCAGAATCGAGTCGACCCGGTCCGACGCCTCGCGCGCCAGCTCGCGCGCCAGCTCGACGTCGGGAAAATACTCGGGCAAGCGGTAGGCCAGCCAGGCGTAGGCCGAGTACAGCCGGCAGGTGTCTTCGACCTGCTGCAGGTTTTGCCACGACAGGTCGGCCACGTGCCGCTGCAGCCGTGTGGGGTGCTGGCGCGACAGCGCCTTAGCCCAGTGCTCCCAGGCGTTCTGCAACGACGGCACCTTGGCCGACACCGGCACCAGCGACAGCGTGAACTTGTCGGCGACCGACAGCGGCAGAGTGTCGAGCCAGAGCGCGCGTTCCGACTGCTCCTCGGTGATGCGCGGATAGAAAAAGCCGTCCGGCACGTCGATGTTGTGGGTGAAGCGTTTCAGCAGCTTGCCCAGCGAGGTCTCGCCGGTGGCGGCGGAGATGCGGTGCAAATGCTCCAGCGACGGCGCTACCGGAAAACCGCTGGCGTTCAGCGCCGGCAGCTTTTCCTTCAGCAGCGAACGCATCACCTCGTGCGTCTGCTCGTCGTAGCCGGCCACCAGCCCCTCCTCGTGGACGCCGAAACGCCCGGCGCGCCCGGCGATCTGCCGGGCCAGCGCCGCCGAGATCTCCTCTTCCTCGACGCCGTTGAACTTGACCGTCGTCGTCATCACAATCCGCGCGATCGGCATGTTCAAGCCCATCGCCAGCGCGTCGGTGCCGACCACCACATCGGCTAGGCCGTCGCGGAAGCGCTGCGCCTGCGCCCGCCGCACCTCCGGCGACAGGTTGCCGTAGACGGTGGCGACCGACAGGCCGACCTCGGTGATCATGTCGCGCCACATCAGCACGTCGCGGCGCGAGAAGGCGATCACCGCGTCGCCGCGACGCAAACCGCGCAGCTTGCGCACGGCGCCCGGCTCCATCGACAGCGGCGCCTTGCGCTTGAGCAGATGCACCTCCAGCGGGCATTCGAGTCGGTCGGCGAGCGCCTCGATGGCGCGCCGCGCCTCCGGTGCGCCGACCAGGTAGACCACGCTGGCGGGCGCGCCGCAGACGGCGGCGGTCCAGGCGGCGCCGCGGTCGCGGTCGGCCAGCATCTGGATCTCGTCGATCACCGCGACCTCGACGGCGGTGCGGGTGTCGAGCATTTCGACCGTGCTGGCGACGTGGGTGGCACCCTCGACGAGGCGGCGCTCCTCGCCGGTGACGAGGCTGACCGCCAGCGGCTTGCCATGCGGCTCGGCCGCCTGCAGGCGCTCGAAGTTTTCCAGCGCGAGCAGGCGCAGCGGCGCCAGGTAAATGCCGCTTTGCGCCTTCGCCAGCGCTTCGATGGCGCGGTGGGTCTTGCCGGAATTGGTCGGCCCGAGCAGGGCGATGAACTTGCGCGGCATGCGCCGCGCCAGCTCGAACGAGGCCGGATACTCGGCCAGGTTGATGCTCTGTTTGGTGCGCGCGGCGTGGCGCTCCTCCTGGTGGCGCTCGACCGCGTGGACCATGCGCTGGCGGATGCGGTCGAAGATCACACCTGCCGGCTCCGAGGTCTGCAGGTCCGCCAGCGTCTGCAGCAGGGGCGCGGGATCGAGGCCGCTGTCTTCGCATTGCTCGACGACGTCCCGCGCAAAGTCGGCGACGTGCTGGCGCAGCTCGTCGAGCGCGGCCTCGGTGGCGCGCTCCTGCACCAGCTGGCGCCGGGCGTCGCGCGCCATGTTGCGCCATTTGGCCGGCCGCGCCAGCACTCCCTGCGCCGGCACCAGTTGGTAGGGCACCTGCAAGCCCGCCGCCTCGACCGTGCCGGCAAAGCGCAGGAACACCCGGCCCTCCATTTTGACAAGGTGGACGCCCTGGGCATGCAGGTCCAGCTCGCGGTTCAGGAAGTCGTCGTCGCCCTCGTCGTTGTCCTGCGGCTGGGATCGGGAAGAGGGGGCAGCAGTCATTTTTTTACCTGGGCGTTAATGTGGTATCGATGCCGATTATATCCCGCCGCCCGGGAATGGACGGTTCGGCCGCCTCTCGCTGAGGCGGCTCAAAAACAAGACGTTTCAACGGGGCCGCGCCTTGTGTCGCCTTGTCCTCCTATCCGACTTTGGCGTCGGCAATTTACTTAAAGCACGCCCTTTGAATGCGGTGGCGATTGCGCATTCTGCTTCGACGTCAGGAAATCGCGCAGCGTCGCGCAGGCATGGTCAAATGTAGGATGGAAATTGAGTGCGTCGATCGCATCGAACTGTATCTTTAATGGCGCGTAGCGATCGTCCAGTTGCTTATATATTGCGTCCACTGAGAGTCAATATCGAACAGTTACCGTCACGAGTGGCGGGGCAGGTGAAAACAGACTTGGAGGAAGCTGATCGCTGCGCACAATTCAACGACAACGCGCCTGACAACTGCGCAGTCTCAACACAATGCGATCAAAGCATATCCGGCCCGGGAATGCTGGGTAATATCGATAACGGTTGCCTCAAAAGTGATGAACCCGATCCGAAGGTAAGCAATGCGCATGGGTATCCTCGGCTTTGTCGGCGGTGCGGCCTGCTTGCAGACGCGCGCCTCCTTGCCCGCGTATCCGGCGCTGTCGCTTGCCGCCGCTATTCTCGTTGGCGGTTTCCTCGTCTTCATCGCGCGCGGACGCCAGCCGCCGCTGCGCGCCGGCTTGGCGCTGTTGCTCGGCCTTGCCTGCGGCTTTTTCTGGGCCGCGCTGCTGGCGCAAACGGCGCTGGCGCCGCAACTGGCCAAGGCCGACGAGGGCCGCGACGTCACGCTGGTGGGCACCATCGACAGCCTGCCGTACCGTTTCGAGCAGGGCGTGCGCTTCAGTTTCGCGGTGGAGGAAGTGCGCGGCGCCGCCGTCAAGGTGCCGCCGCGCGTGGCGCTGTCGTGGTACTCGGGCTATCGCGACGAGGTGGCCGCCGTCGGCGACGTCCAGCCCGGCGAGCGCTGGCAATTGACGGTGCGCTTGCAACGCCCGCACGGCAACGCCAACCCCCACGGTTTTGATTACGAGGTGTGGCTGCTGGAGCAGGGCTTACGCGCCACCGGCTACGTGCGCCCCGACAAGGGCGCGGCGCTAAAGAACCAGCGCATCGACAGCTTCGTGTTCGGCCTGGGCAACCTGGTCGAGCGCAGCCGGGCCACCTTGCGCAAACGCATAGTGCGCGCCCTGGCGGGCAGGGAGTACGCCGGCGTGATCGTCGCGCTGGTGGTCGGCGACCAGCGCGCCATCGACCAGTCGGACTGGCAGGTGTTCAATCGCACCGGCGTCAGCCACCTCATTTCCATTTCCGGCCTGCACATTACGATGATCGCCAGCCTATTCGCGCTGGTGGCGTCGGGCTTGTGGCGCCATTCCTTCTTCACCGGCATGCAATTGCCCTTGCTGCTGCCGGCGCAGAAGGTCGCGGCCTTGACCGGCGCCGCCGTGGCGCTGCTGTATGTGCTGTTGGCCGGCTTCGGCGTGCCGGCCCAGCGCACCCTGTATATGCTGGTCGTGGTGGCGGCGGCCGTGTGGCTGGGCCGCATCACCAGCGTCTCGCATGTGCTGTGCACGGCGCTCGGCGTGGTCGTGCTGCTCGACCCGTGGGCGGTGCTGTGGCCGGGATTCTGGCTGTCATTCGGCGCCGTCGCAGTGATCCTGTACGCCACCGTCGGGCGCACGGCGGCGCGGCGCGACCCCGAGCGCGGCCGCCGCCAGCGTCTGCGCGAAGCGCTGCAACTGGGCGCGCACACGCAGTACGTCGTCACGCTCGGCCTGGTGCCGCTGACCATGCTGCTGTTCGCGCAGGTGTCGCTGGTCAGCCCGCTGGCGAACGCGTTGGCGATTCCGCTCGTCGGCCTGGTCGTGACGCCGCTGGCGCTGGCCGGCAGCCTGCTGCCGGCGCCGCTGTCAACGCCGCTGCTGGTGGTCGCGCATGGCGTCGTGGAAGCGCTGGCCCAGGTGTTGCAATGGCTGAGCGCGCAGCCGCTCGCGGTGTGGAGCGCGCCCGCGCCGCCGCCGTGGATGTTCTGTTGGGCGATGCTGGGTACGCTGTGGATGCTGGCGCCGCGCGGTTGGCCGCACCGCTGGCTTGGCGCCGTCAGCTGGATACCGTTGCTGACCTTGCTTCCCAGCCGTCCGCCCGACGGCCAGATGTGGGTCACGGCGTTCGATGTCGGGCAGGGCATGGCGCTGTTGATCGAGACCGGCGGCCACCGCCTGCTGTACGACACCGGGCCGTTTTACGCGCCCGGTTCGAACGGCGCCAACCGCGTCATCCTGCCGTACCTGAAGGCGCGCGGCATCGACGCGCTCGACGGCGTGATCGTCACGCACAGCGACGCCGACCACTCGGGCGGGGCGCTGTCGCTGCTGGAGGGCGTGCGGGTGGGCTGGTTGTCCTCGTCGATGTGGCCGGAGCACCCCATCGTCAAGGCGGCGCCGCGGCACCGGCGTTGCGCGGCCGGGCAGCAGTGGAGCTGGGACGGCGTGCGCTTCGAGATGCTGCACCCGCCGGCGGCCAGCTACGACGACGTGGCGCTGAAGCCGAACGCGCGCGGCTGTACCTTGCGCGTCAGCGCAGGCGGCGCGGCGATTCTGCTGGCGGCCGACATCGAGGCGGCGCAGGAGGCGCAGCTGGTGGCCAATTCGCCCGAGCGGCTGCGCGCCGACGTGCTGCTGGCGCCGCACCATGGCAGCGGCACCTCGTCCACGGCGGCATTTTTGACGGCGGTGAAACCCGCACTGGCGCTGTTTCAGCTTGGGTATCGAAACCGCTACCACCACCCCAAGGCCGAGGTGTACGAGCGTTACCGGCAGATGGACATCGAGCGCCTGCGCACCGACGAGTCGGGCGCGCTGACGTTGCGCTTCGGCGCGCAGTTGGCGGTGGAGCAGTATCGGTTGGGCCACGCGCGGTATTGGTACGGGCGCTGAGCTGCGCGAGCGTCCTGAATTACAGTTTGTCCGACGACGCCGTTTCGAAAATTTTCATGTGGATGATCAAAGGAAAGTGGCGATCTCGTTCAGCGGCTTCTTGCGGATGTTTGGCACCATGCAGTGCTGGGCCGGGTAGCCGACCACCAGCAGGATGTAGGGTTTTTCGTTGTCGGGCCGGCCGGCGAGCTGGTTCAGGAAGCCCATCGGGCTGGGCGTGTGCGTCAGCGTCGCCAGGCCGGCGTGGTGCAGGGCGGCGATCAAAAAACCGGTGGCGATCGAGACCGATTCCGGCACATAGTAATTCTTGACGACAGCGCCATCGTCCATGACGGTGTTCTTTTGCCCGAAGATGACGATCAGGTGGGGCGCGTCTTCCAGGAACGGCTTGCTGGAGTCGGTCCCCAGCGGCGCCAGCGCGTCCTTCCATTCCTGCGGCGCGCGGCGCTCGTAGAATTCGCGTTCCTCGATTTCGGCTTCGATGCGGATTTGCCGCTTCAGCGCCGGATCGGACACCACGGCGAAATGCCAGGGTTGGTGGTTGGCACCGGAGGGCGCGGTGCCGGCCGTCAGCAGGCATTGTTCGATAACCGAGCGCGGCACCGGCTCGCTGGAGAACTCGCGGATGGTTTTACGGCGCGCCATGTCCTGGTAGAACTGCAGGGCGCGCTGCTCCATCTCTTCTTGCGGATAGGCGCGGTAGCTTGTCAGGGGGATGAATTGCGGGTCGCCTTGGTTGAACGCTAGTTTGCTGGTCATGGCTTTCCTGATAGTAAATTTGGCTGCTGGTCGGGTAGGGGGGGGCGGCTACGAGCCAGGCGCGGGCGGATGTGTTTAGAACAACTGTTGGCGTAGTGCGCGCCAGGAGTCCGGTTGCAACGGCGACACGCTGTAATCGGCCAGCGCGGCCAGTTCGGCGCTGTCCGACACCGCGACGACCCGCAGGCCGGCCGCCTTGGCCGCCGTGATGCCGGTGCGACTGTCTTCGAACGCCAAGCCGGCGTCGGCGCTCATGCCGTGCAGCGCCAGCGCGCGCAGGTAGACGTCGGGCGCCGGCTTGCCCAGCGCGACCTCGTCGCCGCTGCACAGGTGGGCGAAGTGTTCGCGTATGCCGAGGTGGCGCACAGAGGCCTCGATGACGCGCGGGTGCGAATTGGACACCAGCGATTGCGCCAGCCCGCGCCCGGTGAACCAGGCGCAGCACTCCAGCGCGCCGGCGACCGGCCGGGTGCCGCCCAGATGCGCGACGACATGCTCGATCGCCGCGTCGTACCAGCGCGTGTACTGCGGCGGCAGCGCCTGCGCCGGCGCCAACCCGAACAAATGCCGGTACGTGCCCGGCGCGTCCATGCCCGGCGGCAGGCCCAATTCGGCGTCGAGCACCTTGCCGAGGCCAAGGCAGGCGCGCCGAATCGACTCCAGGTGCAGCGGCTCGCTATCGATCAGGGTGCCGTCCAGGTCCCACAGTATTAATTGCGGCGTTGTTGTCTGCATGCTCATATCTGGTCGCCCAGCCTTCGACTTAAGTTTTCAGCAACTTTACATCGCGAAAAATAGGCTGTCAATGGGTATTGAAGTGGTATTGTTCCTCATCATCGATACGTACGGCAAGTACTTGACTACATGGGGGATTGCTTGCAGGGAAGGCCAAGTGGTAGGGTACCGGGGGGGGGGGGAAGGGGGAAGAGGAGGGGGGGGAAGCAAGCGACAGGAGGGAAGGAGCGGCAGAAGGGGAGAGACGGAAA
>NZ_JBJXIB010000154.1:0-13394 GCF_046115965.1 Janthinobacterium sp. CG_23.3
GAGAAAAGAGAAGGAGAAGGAAAAAGAAAAAGCTACACGAAAAACGGAAAACGAAAACAGCAAACCACCCCCCCCCCCCCCCCCCACCGCGGCGGCGCGCCCGGGCGGGCGCGCCGCCTTCTATGCCGTCTCCTCGACGCGCGTCTCGACCAATAATTTCTTAATCTCCGGCACGCAGGAACCGCAATTGCCGCCCGCCTTCACGCAGGCCGTCACCGCCGCCACGCTGGTCAGGTTCTGGCCGCGGATGGCGTCGCAAATGGTGTTGCGCCCGACGCCGAAGCACGAGCACACCGTCGGCCCGGTATCGGCGCCCTTCTCGATCGGCTGGCCGACCAGCAGGCCGACGCGGTCGACCTCGGACAGCTGCTCGTGGCCGAACAGGCCCGCCAGCCAGGCCCGCGACGGCAGGTCCGGCCGCGGCGACAGGAACACGCACTGGTCGATGCGCCCGTCCACCAGGTGCACGGCGCGGTACACGCCGGCGCTGCGGTCCTCGTATTCCAACCAGTCGGCCTGTTCATCGTCGACCGCCAGCAGTTGCCGCGCCCAGGCGCTGTAGTCGGCGATGGCGTTGCGCCCGGCCAGTTCGTAGCGCGCGAACGAGCGGCCCTGGATGCGGGTCCAGTGCGCCACGCCGTCGAGCGCCAGCTCGCCGCGGCTCAGAATGAAGCCGTGCCAGGAGACGCGGAACTGCTCGACCCGCACCGGCGTGTGCTTGAATTCCGGCTCGCCCGAGACCGGGTCGACCACCGGGTTGACCAGCGCGCCGACGCGCGCGTCGGAGGCGGTCTGGCCGCTCCAATGGATCGGCACGAACACGCCGCCGCGGGCGATGCCGCCGCCGTGCCGCACCCGCGCCACCATCGCCCCCCACCGGGTCGACACGCGCGCCAGCTCGCCCTCGCGCACGCCGTACAACAAGGCGTCCTGCGGGTGGATGTCGACGAAGGATTCGGCCACGTGGTCGGCCAGCTTGGCCGATTTGCCGGTGCGCGTCATGGTGTGCCACTGGTCGCGCACGCGGCCGGTGTTGAGGATCAGCGGGTACTCGGCGTCGGGCCGGTGCGCCGGCGCGCGCGGCGCCGTGGCGACGAAGCGGGCGCGCCCGTCGGGGTGGGAATACTGGTGCTCGCCCAGCAGGCGCTGTTGCCCCGCCAGTTCGCCCGAGGCCAGCCTGGTGACCGGCCACTGCACCGGTTCGAGCTGGTCGAACTGGCGCCGGTCCATGCCGGCCAGCGCGGCGATGTTGAAGGCGCGCCGGGTGGCGCCCCCGCCCTCGCCGTCGGCGCCGTTGCGGTAGCCGCTCAGGCGCGCGTGTTCGTCGAAGACCTCGTGCACGGCGCCGAAGTCGAAGCCGGCAAAGCCCATGCGCTGCGCCACCTGGCACAGGATCTGCCAATCCGGCCGCGCCTCTCCCGGCGCCGCCAGGAAGCCGCGCTGGCGCGAGATGCGGCGCTCGGAATTGGTGACGGTGCCGTCCTTTTCGCCCCAGCCCAGCGCCGGCAGCAGCACATGGGCGAAGGCGTTGGTGTCGGTTTTTTCGACGATGTCGGTAACCACCACCAGTTGGCACTTCTCCAGCGCGCGCTGGACCTGGTTGGCGTCGGGCATGCTGACGATCGGGTTGGTGGCGATGATCCACATCGCCTTGACGCTGCCCGCTTCGATGGCCTGGAACAGGTCGACCGCCTTCAGCCCCGGTGTGGCGGCGATGCGCGGCGAGCCCCAGAAGGTTTGCACGGCGTCGCGGTGGAGCGGATTGTCCAGGTCCATGTGCGCGGCCAGCATATTGGCCAGGCCGCCCACTTCGCGCCCGCCCATGGCGTTGGGCTGGCCGGTCAGCGAGAACGGCCCCATGCCGGCACGGCCGATGCGCCCCGTCGCCAGGTGGCAGTTGATGATGCTGTTGACCTTGTCGGTGCCGGCCGAGGACTGGTTGACGCCCTGCGAAAAGGCGGTGACGACCTTGTCGGTGGCGGCGAAGGCGGCGTAGAACGCCAGCAGGTCCTTCGGGTCGACGCGGCAGATTTTGGCGACCGCCAGCGGGTCGGCGCAGTCGACGTGGGCGGCGGCCAGGGCCGCGTCCAGGCCGTTGGTGTGCGCCGTGACGAAGGCGGCGTCGACGGCGCCGTGCAGCGCCAGGTAGCACAGCAGGCCGTTGAACAGCCAGACGTCGGTACCCGATTTCACCGGCAGGTGCAGGTCGGCCTGCTCGCAGGTGGCGGTGCGGCGCGGGTCGATCACCACCAGTTTCATCTCGGGGCGGGCCTCCTTGGCGCGGGCGATGCGTTGGAACAGGATCGGGTGGCACCAGGCTGTGTTGGAGCCGACCAGCACCACCATGTCGGCCTGTTCCAGGTCCTCGTAGCAGCCCGGCACCAGGTCTTCGCCGAAGGCGCGCTTGTGGCCGGCCACCGCCGACGACATGCACAGGCGCGAATTGGTGTCGATGTTGGCGCTGCCGATGTAACCCTTCATCAGCTTGTTGGCGATGTAATAGTCCTCGGTCAGCAACTGGCCCGAGACGTACAGCGCGACCGACTCGGGGCCGTGCTCGGCGACGATGGCGCGCCAGCCGTCGGCGACCTTGTCGAGCGCCTCGTCCCAGCCGGCGCGGCGCAAGGCGCCGCCGGCGTCGCGCAGCTGCGGGTGCAGCAGGCGCCCGTCCAGGCCCAGCGTCTCGCCCAGCGCCGAGCCCTTCACGCACAGCCGGCCGGCGTTGGCGCCGTGGCCGCTGTCGCCGGCGATGGCGATGCTGCCGTCCGGCAGCGGGGTCGCCTGGACGCCGCAGCCGACGCCGCAATAGGGACAGGTGGTGCGCACCGCGAGGGCGCTGGAAGGAAGGGGATGGACATTCAGGTTCACGATAACTTCCTGGTCAGGCCGCCAAGCCGCAAAGCGACTTGCCGAACAATAAATGGTTGCGCATGGCGGAAATATCGGTGCGGTTCTGGATCAGGTCGAAGTACCACGGGCCGTCCTGCACGTCGCCGTACAGCACCGCGCCGGCCACCTGGTTGCCCTTCAATACCAGGCGCTTGTAGACGCCGCGGCGCGGGTCGCGCAGCACCAGGTCTTCGCTGTCGGGACCGCCGATGAAGTCGCCCACCGAGTACAAGTCTACGCCGGTTACCTTCAATTTGGTGGGCGTGGCCTGCTGCACGTAGCGGCGGTGGCCGGCGCCGGCCAGGTGGGCGCCGCAGACGCGCGCCTGGTCCCAGATCGGCGCCACCAGGCCGAAGGTGGCGCTGCGGTGCTGCACGCACTCGCCCACCGCGTAGATGCGCGGGTCGTAGGTTTGCAGCGTGTCGTCGACCACGATGGCGCGCTCGCAGTGCAGGCCGGACTGCTTGGCCAGCTCGATGTTGGGACGCACGCCGGCGGCCATCACCACCAGGTCGGCGGGAATCTCCGTGCCGTCCTTGAAGCGCACCGCCGTGACGCGCTCCGGGCCGACGATTTCGGCGGTGTGGGCGTCGAGCATGAAGCGCAGGCCCTTCAGTTCCAGCGCGTTTTTCAGCAGCAGCGAGGCCGGCTTGTCGAGCTGCTGGTTCATCAGCGCGTCGGTGACGTGCACCACGGTGACGTCCATGCCCTGGCGCAGTAGGCCGTTGGCCGCTTCCAGCCCGAGCAGGCCGCCGCCGATGACGACGGCGTGGCGGTGGTGGCGCGCCGCCTCCAGCATGGTTTCGACGTCCTGGATGTCGCGGAAGGCGATCACGCCGGACAGTTGGTGGCCCGGCACCGGAATGATGAAGGGCTTCGAGCCGGTCGCCAGCAGCAGGCGGTCGTAATGGACCTGCAGGCCGGAGCGCGCGCGCACGATGCGCCGGCGCCGGTCGATGTGCTCGACCGGGTCGCCGGCGTGCAGCGCGATGCCGTTGGCCACATACCATTCCGGCGTGTTGAGCATGATATCGGCGACGCTCTTTTCGCCCGCCAGCAGCGGCGACAGCAGGATGCGGTTGTAGTTGCCGTGCGGCTCGGCGCCGAAGACGGTGATGTTGTACAACTCCGGCGCCAGCTTTTGCAGCTCCTCGACCGTGCGCATGCCGGCCATGCCGTTGCCGATCACCACCAGCGACGGTTTCGCGGCGCGCGCGTTCATGCGCCTACCCAGACCCTGCCGCCCTCGATGCGGGCCGGCCAGGTGGCCACCGAGTGTTCCGGCGCCTCCAGGCATTCGCCGGTCTGCAAGTCGAAATGCTGCTTGTAGATCGGCGAGGCGACCACCAGGCGCTGGCCCAGGTTGCCGACCAGGCCGCGCGAGAGCACCGCGGCGCCGCTGTTCGGGTCGACGTTGGCGATGGCGAACACCCGCTCGCTGCCGTCGTTGACGTGGAACACGGCCACTTGCTCGCCGTTGAGCAGCGCGCACACGCCGGTGTTCGGCACGATGTCGGCCAGTGCGCAGACGGATACCCAGTTGTCGGTTTGAAGGTCGCGGTGCATGGTGTTCTCCAGTTTCATATATAACTAATTTGTTTGCTGCTCGCCGAAATCCCAGGTTTTACGAAGCAAGAATCATGCCGTGGCGGCGACGATGGGGATCGTCACGCGCTTGCGCTCTTCCAGCGTGGCCGGACGGATCTGCCCGCGCTCTTCGACGAACACCACGTTCGGATCGGCCAGGTCGCTGTTGACGAACTGGCGGAAGCGTTTGCGCGTTTCCGGATCGTCGACGGCGGCCTTCCACTCGCAGGCGTAGGTGTCGACGACGTGCTGCATGTCCGCTTCCAGCTCGGCGGCGAGGTTCAGCTTGTCGCCGATGACGACTTCCTTCAGGTAGTCGAGGCCGCCCTCCAGGTTGTCGCGCCACACGCTGGTGCGTTGCAGGCGGTCGGCGGTGCGCACGTAGAACATCAGGAAGCGGTCGATGTAGCGCACCAGGGTTTCCTGGTCGAGGTCGGACGCCAGCAGTTCGGCGTGGCGCGGTTTCATGCCGCCGTTGCCGCACACGTACAGGTTCCAGCCCTTCTCGGTGGCGATCAGGCCGATGTCCTTGCCCTGCGCCTCGGCGCACTCGCGGGTGCAGCCGGAGACGCCGAACTTGATCTTGTGCGGCGTGCGCAAGCCCTTGTAGCGGTTTTCCAGTTCGATCGCCAGGCCGACGCTGTCGGCCACGCCGTAGCGGCACCAGGTCGAGCCGACGCAGGATTTGACGGTGCGCAGCGACTTGCCGTAGGCGTGGCCGGACTCGAAGCCGGCGGCGATCAGTTCCTCCCAGATCAGCGGCAGTTGCTCGACGCGGGCGCCGAACAGGTCGACCCGCTGGCCGCCGGTGATCTTGGTGTACAGGCCGTATTTCTTGGCCACCGTGCCGACCGCGATCAAGCCGTCGGCCGTGACCTCGCCGCCGGCCATGCGCGGCACCACCGAGTAGCTGCCGTCCTTCTGGATGTTGCCGAGGAAATAGTCGTTGCTGTCCTGCAGGCTGGCGTGCTCCCTCTTCAGCACGAAGTCGTTCCAGCACGAGGCCAGCACGCTGGCTGCGACCGGTTTGCAGACGTCGCAACCGAGGCCCTTGCCGTGCTGCGCCAGCAAGTCCGCGAAGGTGGTGATCTTGCCGACGCGCACCAGGTGGTACAGCTCCTGGCGCGAATAGGCGAAATGCTCGCAGACGTGGTTGTTGACGTCCAGGCCGAGCTTTTTCATCTCGGCCTTCATGATCTGCGTCACCAGCGGCACGCAACCGCCGCAGGCGGTACCGGCCTTGGTGCAGCTTTTCAGCGCGCCGATCGAGGTGGCGCCGTCGCCGACGGCGGCGCACAGCGCGCCCTTGCTGACGTCGTTGCACGAGCAGATCTGCGCGCCGTCCGGCAGCGCGTCCACGCCCAGGCCCGGGCGGGCCTTGCCGTCCGACTGCGGCAGGATCAGGAATTCCGGCGATTCCGGCAGCTCGATGCGGTTGAGCATCATCTGCAGCAGCGTGCCGTACTCGCTGGCGTCGCCGACCATGACGCCGCCGAGCAGGAACTTGCCGCACTCGGAGACGACGATTTTCTTATAGATCTGCTTGCGCTCGTCGGTGAACTGGTAGGAGCGGCTGCCGGCGGTGGTGGCGTGCGAGTCGCCCATGCTGGCCACGTCGACGCCCATCAGCTTTAATTTGGTGCTCATGTCGGCGCCGGTGAAGGCGCCCTGCTCGCCCAGCAGGTGGCGCGCGGCGATGCGCGCCATTTCATAGCCGGGCGCGACCAGGCCGAAGATCTGTCCGCCCCACAGCGCGCATTCGCCGATGGCGTAGACGTCCGGGTCCGAGCTCAGGCAGCTGTCGTCGATGCTGATGCCGCCGCGCGGGCCGACCGTCAGGCCGCTGGCGCGGGCCAGTTCGTCGCGCGGGCGGATGCCGGCCGAGAAGACGATCATGTCGGCGTCGAGGTGGCTGCCGTCGGCGAACACCATGCGGTGGGTGCCGTCGACGCCGTCGACGATTTCCAGCGTGTTCTTTTGCGTGTGGACGGTGACGCCGAGCTGTTCGATTTTGCGCCGCAGCACGCGCGCGCCGCCCTCGTCAACCTGCACCGCCATCAGGCGCGGGGCGAATTCGACGACGTGGGTGGCCAGCTGCATGTCGCGCAGCGCCTTGGCGCACTCCAGGCCGAGCAGGCCGCCGCCGATGACGACGCCGGTCTTGGAGCGCTTGCCGCATTCCAGCATCGCCTCCAGGTCTTCGATGGTGCGGTAGACGAAGCAGTCCTTGCGGTCCTTGCCCGGCAGCGGCGGCACGAACGGAAAGGAACCGGTGGCGATCACCAGTTTGTCGTAGGACAGCACTTCGCCGGTGCTGACGGTGACGGTCTTGGCGCCGCGGTCGATGGCGCCGGCCTTGGCGTTGAGTTTCAACAGCACGTTGCCGCGCTCGAAGAAGCCGGGCGGCACCAGCGACAGGTCATCGGCCGATTTGCCGGCGAAAAATTCGGACAGGTGCACGCGGTCGTAGGCCGGGCGCGGCTCTTCGCACAGCACCGTTACCTCCAGGTGGGGGGCGCCGCTGTCGGCCAGGCGTTCGAGGAATTTGTGGCCGACCATGCCGTGGCCGATGACGATAATTTTCATGTTGTTTCTCCTAAACGAACTGAGCTGAACTAAGCGGCGGCCAGGGTCGGCTCGCTGGCGCTGGAAAAGCGCGCGGCGACCGCGCACAGGGCCGAGACGATGACCAGGCCGCTGAGGATGCTCAGCGTCTGCTGGATGTCGCCGGTGCCCTTCATCAGGAAGCCGGCGGCCACCGCGCCGACGTTGCCGCCGGCGCCGATGATGCCGGCCACGCCGCCCAGGGCCTTGCTGTCGATGAACGGCACCAGCGCGTAGGTGGCGCCGCAGGCCATGTGGGTGAACAGGCCGAACACCAGCATGGCGACGACGGCGTAGGCGACGCCGTCGGCGTTGGCGAACCACAGCAGGCCCAGGCCCTCGCCGATCATCATCAGGAACAGCAGCGTGACGCGGCTGTTCAGGTTGCCGCGCAGGGCCATCTTGTCGGAGACCCAGCCGCCCAGGGCGCGGGCGAACAGCGCCAGCAGGCCGAAGCTGCCGGCGGCCAGGCCGGCCGACTTCAGCGACAGGCCGAAATGGTCGACGTAATAGACGGCGGCGATGTTGTGGATGAAGATCTCGATGCCGAAGCAGGCGCCGTAGGTGACGAACAGCAGCCAGACGCGGTAGTTGGCGCTGGCCGCCTTGAAGCTGTCCCAGCCGCCCTTCTTGCCGCCGTCGATGGCGATGCCGGCGGCGCGCATCTGGCTATAGTTGCCTTCCGGGCAGTCCTGGGTGAACTTCCAGTAGAGCACGGCCATGACCAGCATCAGCACGCCCGGCACCACCAGCGCGACGCGCCAGCCCAGCGTCTCGGACACGCCCAGCATGATGAGCGCGCCCATCAGCAGGGGCATCAGCGCCTGCGCCGCGCCGCCGCCGGCGTTGCCCCAGCCGGCGGCGGCCGCGTTGGCGGTGCCGACGACGTTGGAGGCGAACATCACCGAGGTGTGGTATTGGGTGATGACGAAGCTGGCGCCGACGGCGCCGATGCCCAGGCGGAAGATCAGGAAGCTCTCATAGCTGTGCGACATGGCCACGCCCAGCACCGGCACCGCGCCCAGCAGCAGCAAGCCGGTGTAGGCCTTGCGGGGACCGAAACGGTCGCACATCGGGCCGATCACCAGCCGCACCAGGATCGTGATGGCGACGGCGGCGATGTTGATGTTGGCGATTTGCCCGATGCTCAGGCCGAACTCGCCTTTGATGATGGGCATCAGTGGCGCGCAGGCGAACCAGGCGAAGAAGCAGACGAAGAAGGCCATCCAGGTCAGGTGGAAGGCGCGCATCGGCGCCGTGTTGAAGGTGAAGAGCTTGATGCTGCTTGCTTTGCTGGCCATTTTTTTATCCCGTAAAAAACGAAAATGCGTCCGCCCCGCCTGGAGTAAAAACCAAGCTGGGCGGACGCCGTTGTCCTTGTCGACCCATCGTTGGGCCGGCACTAGTTGTTCAGGGGATCGCCATTGATCCGATAGGTATCCTTTAGCAAGCGCCGTGCCAGAGCGCGTTACCGGCTGCGCAGGGGGCGCGCGGGCGGCCGCCGCGGTGCGGCGCGGGGCGCCATGAGACATCGCGGTGCGCTTTCGCCCGAAAATGGTGCAGTGCATGGTGGAACGTGTTCCATGTGCGCGGGCCGTCGCTATTTTTCCACGGCAATGGCCGGCGTTTCCCCTAAACATTTCGGAAATAGGTTACTGTAGGCTGTCTCCGGCGCCTTGCGGCCGCGGGTAAATGGTTTTCCAGGCCCACCGGCAACCGCCCGGCCCTTCACGCACGCGGCGGTTATTCCAACCGACTGAACTGGCCGCCAATGGAGGCAATATGTCGCGCGCCCGCTTTTGTTTGCCCTCGGTTTCCTATCCGGCGCTGCTGGTGCTGCTGCTCGGATGCGTCTTGAGCGCCGCCCTGTTTGCCAGCGGGCGCTATCTGGAACACGACCGCCTGTCGCTGGAATTCCAGGACCAGGCGAATCTGCGCATGATCGCCATCCGCGACGACTTCACCAGCGCGGTCGAGGAACTGCAAACCATCAACCAGTTTTTCGTCAGCACCGGCGCGGTCAGCCGCGAGCAATTCCGCAGCTTCGTCCAAATCTCGCTGAAACACCATCCGGCGATCCAGTCGGTGGCGTTCCAGCGCCTGCTGGCGGGCGCCGAGCGGCCGGCCTACGAGCGGGCGATGGGCGCGCTGTACGCGGATTTCGCCATCACCGAAATACGCGACGGCAAACGGCAAGTGGCCGGCCAGCGCGAGCAATACCGCGTCGTCGACTATCTGGAACCGCTGGTCGGCCACACCGGCGCGCTGGGCCTGGACGTCTTGACGATCGCCGAACAGGCCGAGGCGGCCGCGCGCGCGCGCGACGGCGGCGGCATGGCCGCCACCAAACTGTTCCGGCGCACCCGCGACAAGGCCGGCGAGCGCAGCTTCCTGGTGATGATGCCGGTCTACCGCCACGGCGCGCGGCTCGACGGCGCCGCCGCCCGCCGCGCCGCGCTGCTCGGCTATACCACCGTGGTATTCCAGATCGGCTCGGCCATCGAGACCATCCTGCGCACCAGCGGCTTCCTGCACAACGCCGAGATCGCCGTCGCGGTGTACGACAGCAAGCGCGCCGACCCGGCCAACCTGGCCTACCGCCACGGCGCGGCGGCGGCGGCGGCGCCGGCCGCCGCCGGCTGGCTGCCGGCGTGGCTGTGGCACAACGAACCGAGCGCCGTCGCGTATGGTTTCGAGGTGGCCGACCGGCCGTGGCTGGTGCAAATTTCCCGCCAGGGCAGCTCGCTGACCGGCAGCGGCAGCGGCGCCCTGCTGGCGCTGGCGCTGGCGCTGACGCTGTCGCTGCTGGCGGCCGGCTTCACCCAGACGCTGGTGGCGCGGGCGCGCCGCACCCAGCAACTGGTCGACGCGCGCACCGCCGAACTACGCCACAGCAACACCGAGCTGGCCGCCGACATCGCCGCGCGCACCCGCGCCGAGGACACGCTGCGGCTGATGCAGGGCGCCATCGAGGCCAGCGCCAACGCCATCCTGATCTGCTCGGCGCAGGAGCGCGGCTACGTGCTCGAATACGTCAACCCGGCCTTCCAGCAGGTGACAGGCTACGCCGCCGGCGAGGCGCTGGGGCGCAACTGCGCCTTCCTGTGGGGCGCCGACGCCGAGCAGGCCGGCATCACCGAGATCCGCGCCACCGTGCGCGAGCTGCGCGACGGCCACGCGGTGCTGCGCTGCTACCGCCAGGACGGCACGCTGTTCTGGTGCGAAGTCTACATCGCCCCGGTGCGCAACGACGCCGGCGCGATCGGCCATTTCGTCGTCGCGCTGTACGACATCACCGCCACCAAACGCTACGAGGCCGAGCTGGAATTCCAGGCCAACCGCGACACCCTGACCGGGCTGGCCAACCGCAACCTGCTCAGCGACCGCCTCAGCCAGGCCATCGTCTACGCCGCCCGCGACGACTTTCCGCTGTATATCGCCTTTATCGACCTGGACCACTTTAAATTCGTCAACGACACGCTCGGCCACGCCGCCGGCGACGCGCTGCTGCGCACGATGGCGCAGCGCCTGGAGGCCGAGGCCGGCGGCGCCAGCACCGCGGCGCGCATCGGCGGCGACGAATTCGTGCTGATCCTGCCCAACGACCTCGACGAATACACCGCCTCGCTGGCGCTGCAACGCATCCTCGACGCGGTGGCCGCGCCGGTGCACATCGAGGGACACGAGCTGTTCCTCACCTGCAGCATCGGCGTCGCCGCCTACCCGGCCGACGGCGCCGACCCGGAGGCGCTGATCAAGCACGCCGACATCGCCATGTACCGGGCCAAGCAAACCGGGCGCAACAACGTGCAGTTCTACAAGGCGGCGATGAACGAGCGCGCCCTCGAACGCCTGCGCATCGAGGGCGACCTGCGCAACGCCATCGAGCGCGAAGAGTTCGAACTACACTACCAGCCGCAAGTGGACCTGCGCAGCGGCCGGGTGGTCGGCATGGAGGCGTTGATCCGCTGGAACCACCCGCAACTGGGCCAGCTGGCGCCGCTGCGCTTCATCGCCCTGGCCGAGGAAACCGGGCTGATCGTGCCGATCGGCGCCTGGGTGGTGCGCAGCGCCTGCCGCCAGAACCAGGCCTGGCAAGACGCCGGCATGGCGCCGCTGCGGGTGGCGGTGAACCTGTCGGCGCGCCAGTTCGCGCAAGCGGACCTGCTGCCGTCGATCGCCGCGGTGCTCGACGAGACCGGCCTGGACGCGCGCTGGCTCGACATCGAACTCACCGAAAGCATGGTCATGGCCGACGTCGAGCACGCCATCAGCGTGCTGGGCGGCCTGAAAAAGCTCGGCGTGCACCTGTCGATCGACGACTTCGGCACCGGCTATTCGAGCCTGTCGTATTTGAAACGCTTCCCCATCGACGTACTGAAGATCGACCGCTCCTTCGTGCGCGACATCAGCACCGACCCGGACGACGCCGCCATCACGCTGTCGATCATCTCGCTGGCGCACAGCCTGAGGCTGAAAGTGGTCGCCGAGGGCGTCGAAACCGAAGCCCAACTGGGCTACCTGCGGCGCCACGGCTGCGACCAGATGCAGGGCTACTATTTCAGCCCGCCGCTGCCGGAGCGCGACTTCCGCCAACTGATGCGGCAAAACACGACGCTGGCGCCGCCGCCCGGCGAAGCGGCGCCGCGCGAGACGCTGCTTATCGTCGACGACGAAGCGCAAGTGGCGGCGGCGCTGAAACGGCTGATGCGCCCGGACGGCTACCAGATCCTGACGGCGGCCACGCCCGACGAGGGCTTTCGCCTGTTGGCGCTGCACCGCGTGCAAGTGATCATTTGCGACCAGCGCATGCCGCTGATGCGCGGCACCGAATTCCTCAACAAGGTGCGCCAGTTGCATCCGGATACCATCCGCATCGTCCTGTCGGGCTACACGGCGCTGGAATCGGTCATCGACGCGATCAACGAAGGGCAAATCTACCGCTTCTTCACCAAACCGTGGGACGACGACATCGTACGCAAGACCGTGCGCGGCGCCTTCCACCAGTACGCGCTGGTGCACGAGGCGGCGCGCGGCGGCGGCGCCGCTCAGGCCGGCGGCGGCGGCGGCGCGGCCAGCCAGGCGCACAACTGCGCCAGCAGCTGATCCGCGTCGACCGGCTTCGAGGCGTAGTCGGAGGCGCCGGCGGCCAGGCACTTGTCGCGGTCCTCCAACATCGCCTTCGCCGTCAGCGCGATGATGGGCAGCGCGGCGAAGCGGGGGTCGGCGCGCAGCCGGCGTATGGTGTCGTAGCCGTCCAGCTCCGGCATCATGATATCCATCAGCACGATGTCGACGCCGGCGTCCGCCTCGAGCTGGGCGATCGCCTGCGCGCCGCCGACGGCCGCGCGCACCGCCATGCCTTGGCTTTCCAGCAAGCCGGTAAGCGAGTACAGGTTGCGCGCGTCGTCGTCGACGACCAGCACGCGTTTGCCGCGCAACGCCGCGGCCGGCGCCGGCGCGGCCGGCCGGCGCGGCGGCAGCGCCTGCTTGACCCGGCGCAGGAACTCGGCCGCGTCCGGCGCCAGCCCCTCGCGCTCGCGGCCGGCCTCGCCGACGACCAGCGCGCCCAGTTCGACGGCCTGGGCGCGCACCTCCGGGTCGACCGCGCCGGCGCTGTAGAGCATGGCGGGGATCGCCGCCAGCGCCGCGTCGCGGCGCACCTCGCGCAGCAGGGCCAAGCCGTCCATGTCCGGCAAGTCCAACGCGACCACCAGGCCCTGGTACGTCCTGTTGCGCAAGGCCTCAAGCGCCTCGGCGGCGCTGGCCGCCACGTCGAGCACGACGTCCGGGCCGGCCAGCGCCGCCATGATGGGGGCGCGCTTGGCCACGTCGTTCTCGATCAGCAATAACGCGCGCAGCGGCCGCGCCAGGTGCCTCGTCATGTCGGCGAATACCTGCGCCAGGGCGTCCAGGTCGGCCGGCTTGGTGGTGTAACTGGCCACGCCGTGCCGCTGGTCCGCCTGCGGCCGGTCGCGCACCGAAATAACGTGCACGGCGATGCCGCGCGTGCGCGGGTCGGCGCGCAGGCGGTCGGCGATGTCCCAGCCGTCGGCGTCGGGCAGGCCGAGGTCGAGCGCGATGGCGTCCGGGCGCGCGCGCAGCGCCAGCGCGAAGCCGTCCTCGCCGCCGGTCGCCACCAGCGTCCTGAAACCGCGCTCGCGCGCCAGGCCCTGCAGCATGCGCGCGAACACCGGATCGTCTTCGATGATCAGCAGCAGCGGCTCGGCGCCGGCCGGCGCCGGCGCCGCGAACGCGGACGGCGACGGCGGGGGACGCGGCGGGGGGGAGGAGGGTGGGGGCAGGCAGGACGA
>NZ_JBJXIB010000155.1:0-13012 GCF_046115965.1 Janthinobacterium sp. CG_23.3
GCAAGCAAGGCCATGGCATGCTTGAGGTTCTGCTCCGGGCCTTCAACGGTAATCCTATCCCGCTTGCCGCATAGCGGCTGAACAGTCACGAATATTGTAGGGTTTGTTCATCGGTTAAGGGGCAGCAAGTTGAAATTGCATTCATATTAACATTTCTCCCCGCCGATATACTGGCACTGCAATTCAAAACCCTTTCATGCGTCGGTTCCAAAAGGTCGCAACTGAGGAATCAGCAGCGAAGGACGCGCCAGCGTCGCGCACAACGCGGCGATCGCATCATCGACACAAGTTCGAAGCCAGTCCGATGATGGATGCGTACCTGAAAACGATTCAGGCGGCAAAATAGTGGAAATAAATACCCAAAGCGTCATCAAGGTGCCGCAAGGTAAATGGATTCAATTGGCAAGCAACAAGCGGCGAACGCGAGACCGGGCCGGTCCGCCGCGCCAAATTGAAGATATGGAGGGGGGGGGAAACAAAAAAGCCGCACTAGGCGGCTTGATCTGTCACTTGCTGTGGACGTGTTTGCCGGCGCTGGCCCCGCAAACTGTCGAAATTGGCGTCCCCAAGGGGATTCGAACCCCTGTACTCACCGTGAAAGGGTGATGTCCTAGGCCTCTAGACGATGGGGACCATGAACTGCTCAATTTTCTGTGCTTTGGTGGAGGTAAGCGGGATCGAACCGCTGACCTCTTGCATGCCATGCAAGCGCTCTCCCAGCTGAGCTATACCCCCCCTGGCACAGAACATTACAAACCGCGTGAACGGCTTTTACTAGCTACTGCTTTACTACGAAACCTGGCGTCCCCAAGGGGATTCGAACCCCTGTACTCACCGTGAAAGGGTGATGTCCTAGGCCTCTAGACGATGGGGACCTTGGAACTACGATATATCGACTACTTAACGGCTACTTCCGCGCAGTGGTGGAGGTAAGCGGGATCGAACCGCTGACCTCTTGCATGCCATGCAAGCGCTCTCCCAGCTGAGCTATACCCCCCGGGCGCAGAAATAATAAAAGCCGCACTTGGCGACTTTGTCTTACTAACTGTTTAAGGCTACTGCCAACAACATATCAGTGCAACAACCGCTAACAACGTCCAACATTATACTACATATTACTTGGCGTCCCCAAGGGGATTCGAACCCCTGTACTCACCGTGAAAGGGTGATGTCCTAGGCCTCTAGACGATGGGGACCCTGAACTAGCATTTACTACATCTGCACCATATTCAAACTAAACGGAGAAACTTCTTTTCCATTTGCTGGTGGAGGTAAGCGGGATCGAACCGCTGACCTCTTGCATGCCATGCAAGCGCTCTCCCAGCTGAGCTATACCCCCGTTGGCGCAGAAACAAGAGTATAGCAAAGATACAGAAGAACGCAAATACCCTTTTGCAACTATTAGAGATATTTGGCCAAACGCGCCAGGGCGGTTTCGCGGCCAAACACTTGCAGCACCGCGTCGATGGCCGGGGTTTGCAGCTGGCCGGTGAGGATCAGGCGCAGCGGCATCGCCAGCAATGGCATCTTTAGCGTGTTCGCGGCCAGCACTTCCTTGATCATCGCGGCCAGCGCCTCCTTGCTCCACTCCACGCCTTGGCAGCGCTGGGCGAACTGCGCCAGCACCGGCTTGATGGCATCGGTCAGGTGCTGCGCCAGCAGGGCCGCGTCCGGCTGCGGTTCGCGGTAGAACAGCATCGCCGCCGTCGCCAGTTCGTTGACGGTGTTGACGCGCTCTTTCAGCATGCCCAGCACCAGCGCCAATTCCGGCGCGCCGTCGAAGACGGCGCCGTCGGCCAGCATCAGCGGGCGGGCCAGGTCCGCCAGGCGGGCGTTGTCCGCTTGCTTAATATAGTGGTTGTTCAGCCATGCCAGTTTTTCGTGGTTGAACTGGGCCGCCGATTTGGTCAGGTGGTTCAGGTTGAACCACTCGCAGAACTGCTCCATCGAGAACACCTCGTCGTCGCCGTGGCTCCAACCCAGGCGCGCCAGGTAGTTCAGCATCGCTTCCGGCAGGTAGCCCTGGGCCGGGTAGTCCATCACGCTGACGGCGCCGTGGCGCTTCGACAGTTTCTCGCCGTCGGAACCGAGGATCATCGGCAGATGGCCGTACAGCGGCAGCGGCGCGCCGATCGCGCGCAGGATGTTGATCTGGCGCGGCGTGTTGTTGACATGGTCGTCGCCGCGCAGCACGTGGGTGATGCCCATGTCCCAGTCGTCGACGGCGACGCAGAAATTGTAGGTCGGGGTGCCGTCCGGGCGCGCGATGACCAGGTCGTCCATTTCGCGGTTCGAGATGGTGATACTGCCTTTGACGACGTCGTCCCAGGTGACGTCGCCGTCCAGCGGGTTCTTGAAGCGCACCACCGGCTTACGGTCGGCCGGAACCGCCGGCAGGGTTTTGCCCTCTTCAGGACGCCAGGTGCCGTCGTAGCGCGGCTTGTCGCCGGCGGCGCGCATTTTTTCGCGCATCGCCTCGACCTCTTCCGGCGACGAGTAGCACAGGTAGGCGGTGCCCTCTTCCAGCATGTTGGCGACGACTTCGCGGTAGCGATCCATCCGCTGCATTTGGTAGAACGGGCCTTCGTCGTGCTCCAGGCCGAGCCACTTCATGCCGTCGATGATCGCCTGCACCGCTTCCGGCGTCGAGCGTTCCAGGTCGGTGTCTTCGATGCGCAGGATGAAAGTGCCGCCGAAGTGGCGCGCGAACGCCCAGGAGTACAACGCCGTGCGGGCGCCGCCGAGGTGGAGGTAGCCGGTCGGGCTGGGAGCGAAACGGGTGCGGACGGGCTTAGCGGATGCAGTGGTCATCGAAGTGGTCAGGCTAAAAGAGAAAGACGCCATTTTACCGCGTTGGCACTGGCCGGGGCCAAACCGGTCGGCGCGATATTCGTCGGTCGGATTACGCTGCGCTAATCCGACCGACGACACTGTGCCGTTGATTCGACCCGGATCCAAGGACGAGGGCCAGCGGCGTTTTATAGCCGGCGGATTTGTTCGGCGATGCGCTCGGCCTGCCTTTGCAGTGCCGCCTCGAAGACGTCGACCAGTTGCGACAGCGGCCGGTGCAGCGGTTTAACGATATTCACGGTGAACGGCAGCGAAACCGTGAAGCGGCGGATTTGCAGCCCCTGCCCGGCGAAGTCGAGCGCCGTCAGCGGGTTGACGATGGCCAGGCCGACGCCTTCGCGCGCCATCGCGCACACCGAGGCGGCGCTGGGCGTGTCGAGCACCATGCGCCGCTCGACGCCGCCCTGGCGGAAAATTTCGTCGATCTGCTGGCGGTACGGGTCGACCGCCGACAGGCTGATGAAGGGCTGCCCGGCGAAGTCGGCCGGCGCCAGCGCCGCCTTCGCCGCCAGCCGGTGCCCGTCCGGCAGCACGCACACCTCGTCGACCGACATCAGGGGACTCAGCACCGTGCCGGGCGGCGCGTTGTCGACCTCGGTCAGGCCGAGGTCGTGCCGCTGCGCCGACAGCCACTCCTCCAGCAGCGGCGACTCCTGCGGCGTGATGCTCACGCTGACTTTCGGGAATTGCGCCAGGAACGGCCGGCACGCCTGCGGCAGCAGCGACTGCGCGAACACCGGCAGGCAGGCGATCGACAACTGGCCCTGCTCGAACTGGCGCAGCGCGGCGGCGGCGCTGACGATGCGCTCCAGCCCGAAATAGGCGCGCTGCACCTCCTCGAACAGTTGCAGCGCCTGCGCGCTCGGGCGCAGGCGCCCGCGCACCCGCTCGAACAGCGTCAACTGGGTCAGGTATTCGAGCCGGGCCAGCTCGCGGCTGACGGTCGGCTGCGAGGTGTTGAGCATCTGCGCCGCGCCGGTCACGCTGCCGGCGGTCATGATGGCGCGGAACACCTCGATATGGCGCAGGGTAATGGACATGGCCGGAAGGGTTAAGGATAAACATATATCATAAATGAATAAGGTAGCGTCAAATAGATATTTTCTGTTTGACGCGCAGCGCGCCATAATGTTTCCACACGACAGACGCAAGCGCGGCCACCGCCCTTACCCATATAAGAAAGCAGACAATGAACAGCATTTCAGAGCAGACCCTCGCCGAACTGGCCCAACAACACGGCACCCCCTTGTGGGTCTACGACGCCGCGCTGATCCGCGCGCGCATCGCCCAGCTGGCCTCGTTCGACGTGGTGCGCTTCGCCCAGAAGGCCTGCTCCAACATCCATCTGCTGCAATTGATGCGCGACGCCGGCGCCCACGTCGACGCCGTCTCGCTGGGCGAGATCGAGCGCGCGCTGCAAGCGGGTTTTACGACCGAAGAAAAGAACGGCGCCGCCGGCGTGGTGTTCACCTGCGACCTGTTCGACCGCCCCACCCTGCAGCGCGTGGCCGAGTCGAAAATCGAAGTCAACGCCGGCTCCATCGACATGCTGCACCAGCTGGGCGCGGTGTCGCCGGGCCACCGGGTCTGGCTGCGCATTAACCCGGGCTTCGGCCACGGCCACAGCAACAAGACCAACACCGGCGGCGAAAACAGCAAGCACGGCATCTGGCACACCGAACTGAAGGACGCCATCGCGCTGATCCGCCAGTACGGCCTGCACCTGGTCGGCCTGCACATGCACATCGGCTCGGGCGTCGACTACAGCCATCTGGAACAGGTTTGCGGCACGATGGTCGAACTGGTCGCCGGCATGGGCCACGACATCGAGGCCATCTCCACCGGCGGCGGGCTGTCGGTGCCGTACCGCGAAGGCGAGCAGCCGGTCGACACGGCGCACTACTTCGCGCTGTGGGACGCGGCGCGCAAGCAGATCGAGGCGCACCTGGGCCACCCGGTGCGCATCGAAATCGAGCCGGGCCGCTTCCTGGTCGCCGAGGCGGGTTTGCTGGTCACGGAAGTGCGCGCCACCAAGCAGATGGGCGGCAATCACTTCACGCTGCTCGACACCGGCTTTAGCGAGTTGATGCGCCCGGCCATGTACGGCAGCTACCACGAGATGACGGTGCTGGCGCGCGACGGCCGCGACCTCGCGGCGCTGCCGCCGCGCGCCACCGTGGTCGGCGGGCCGCTGTGCGAATCGGGCGACGTGTTTACGCAGTTGGAGGGCGGCGTGGTCGAGACGCGCTTGCTGGCGCAGGCGCAGGTGGGCGATTATGTGGTGATGCACGGCGCCGGCGCGTACGGCGCGTCGATGTCGTCGAACTACAACAGCCGGCCGCACGCCGCCGAATACCTGGTCGACGGCGCGCAGTCGCGCCTGATCAGAAGGCGCCAGACGGTGGCGGAATTGATTTCGCTGGAATTGCTGGGGTAATGCGAAGGGCGCCGCCGCGGGTGTGTCGGCTCGCCCGCCAACGCGGATCGCAGGTCGGGTTAGGCGAAACGGCCTAACCCGACACCGGCGTCGACGCAGGCCGAGGCGCGATACTTACTTGACGGTGACTTTGATGGTGTTGCTCAGCGCCGGGCCGTACGATTGGTGCGCGCCGTTGGCGAACTGCATCGTCAGGCTGTAGACGCCGGGCGCCAGCTTGACGTCGGCTTCGGTCTGGCCCTTGCCGAAATGCAGGTGGGAATCGTCGAACGGCACCGAATCGCCGGCCTTGATCGATTCCTTGTTGATCAGCAGGTGGTGGTGGCCGCTGTTGGCGGCGACCTCGCCGGCCGGCTTGACGTCCATTCCCGCCACGGCGAACTTCACCTTGAACGGGCTGCTGACGGTGGCGCCGTCGGCCGGCTCGGTGAAGGAAACCGATTGCGCGAAGGCGCTCGCCGCCATGCAGGCGGTGACGATGGTGGCGGCCGCCAGGCGGCGCAGGAACTGGGTGCGGATATTCATCTAGGCGTTTCTCCTTGGTTGCTCAATCGACCGTCAGTCGTTTTTGATGACGATGCTTGGGAACTTGCTGGTCAAATCCTTGGCCTTCTCGGCCACTTTCACCGCGATCTTGCGGGCGATCTCTTTATAGATGGCGGCGACGGCGCCGTCCGGCTCGGCGACCACGGTCGGCCGGCCGGAATCGGTCTGCTGGCGGATCGCCATCGTCAGCGGCAGCGCGCCGAGGAAGTCGACGCCGTATTCGCCGCACATCTTCTGGCCGCCGCCGGCGCCGAAAATCTCTTCCGCGTGGCCGCAGTTGGTGCAAATGTGGGTGCTCATGTTTTCGACGATGCCGAGGATCGGAATGCCGACCTTCTCGAACATCTTCAAGCCCTTGCGCGCGTCCAGCAGCGCGATGTCCTGCGGCGTCGTGACGATCACCGCGCCCGTCACCGGCACTTTTTGCGACAGCGTCAACTGGATGTCGCCGGTACCCGGCGGCATGTCGACGATCAGGTAGTCAAGGTCGCGCCAGTTGGTTTGCTCGAGCAACTGCTGCAGCGCCTGCGTGACCATCGGGCCGCGCCACACCATCGGCTCGCCCGGGTCGATCATGAAGCCGATCGACGACACCTGCAGGCCGTGGTTTTCCAGCGGCTCCATGGTCTTGCCGTCGGTGGTTTTCGGTTGTTCGTTAATGCCCAGCATCATCGGCTGCGACGGGCCGTAGATGTCGGCGTCGAGCAGGCCGACCGAGGCGCCCTCGGCCGACAAGGCCAGCGCCAGGTTGACGGCGGTGGTCGATTTGCCGACGCCGCCCTTGCCGGAAGCGACGGCGATGATGTTCTTGACGTTCGGCATCAGCTTCAGGCCGCGCTGCACGGTGTGCGAAATGATCTTCGAATACACGTTGACGGCAACCGAGGCGGCGCCGGGCAAGGCCTGCAGCGGCGCCTGCACGCTGGCGCGGATGGCCTCGAACTGGCTCTTGGCCGGGTAGCCCAGCTCGATGTCGAGCGAAATGGCGCCGCCCTCGACCTTCAGGTTCTTGACGCACTTCGAGGCCACGAAGTCTTTGCCGGTGTTCGGATCGATAACGCTTGAGAGGGCTGCCTTGACGTCTTCTACTGTGATGCTCATGAAAATCTCCGTGTGTGATCCCGCAGTCTAGCGCAAAATTGACGAAAAATCAGGGCGGCCCGCCGCGCCGCCAATGTCCAGCCGGCCTTTCCGCTGTTAAAATGTATTTTTTATCCAACCCAAAGTGCATCAATCATGACTCGCAAGCTGTTCGTCACCACTGCCCTGCCTTACGCAAACGCCGCCTTCCACATTGGCCACATGATGGAATACATCCAGGCCGATATCTGGGTCCGGTTCCAGCGAATGCAACGCGACGGTGCGAGCCCGCGCGAGGTGCACTTCGTCGGCGCCGACGACACCCACGGCACGCCAATCATGATCGCCGCCGAAAAAGAGGGCCTGACGCCGCAGGAATTCGTCGCCAGGATCGCCGCCGGCCGCGCCCAGTACCTCGACGGCTTCCACATCGCCTTCGACAACTGGTACTCGACCGACTCGCCGGAAAACGTCGAGCTGTCGCAGGGCATCTACCGCAAGCTGCGCGACACCGGCCTGATCGTCACCAAAACCGTCGACCGCTTCTTCGACCCGGTCAAGGGCATGTTCCTGGCCGACCGCAACATCAAGGGCGAATGCCCGAAATGCGGCGCCAAGGACCAGTACGGCGACAACTGCGAAGTGTGCGGCGCGGCCTACCAACCGACCGAACTGGTGCGCCCGTTCTCGGTGTTCACCGGTTCGACGCCGATCATGAAACCGTCCGAACAATACTTCTTCAAGCTGTCCGACCCGCGCTGTTTCGTCTTCCTCAAGGACTGGCTGAACACGCCCGGCCGCCTGCAGCCTGAAATGGTCAACAAGGTCAGCGAATGGCTGGGCGAAGCCGGCGAAAAGCTGGCCGACTGGGACATCTCGCGCGACGCGCCCTACTTCGGCATCCCGATTCCCGACGCGCCGGGCAAATTCTTCTACGTCTGGCTGGACGCGCCGGTCGGCTACCTGGCCAGCCTGAAGAACTACTGCGACAAGAAGGGCATGGACTTCGAGGCGCTGCTGAAGGACCCTGCCACCGAACAGATCCACTTCATCGGCAAGGACATCGTCTCCTTCCACCTGCTGTTCTGGCCGGCGATGCTGAAATTCGCCGACCACCCGGTGATCGACAAGCTGACCGTCAACGTGCACGGCCACCTGACCGTCAACAACGAGAAAATGTCGAAGTCGCGCGGCACCGGCATCTCGCCGCTGCGCTACCTGAACCTGGGCATGAACCCGGAATGGCTGCGCTACTACATCGCCTTCAAAATGAACTCGAAGGTCGAAGACCTCGACTTCACCGGCGACGACTTCGTGGCGCGCGTGAACAGCGACTTGATCGGCAAATACGTCAACATCGCCAGCCGCTGCGCCGGCTTCATCGCCAAGAAATTCGACGGCAAGCTGGCCGCCGGCCTGTCCGACGGCGCCCGGGCCTGGATCAACCGCGCGCTGACGGTCGAGCACGACGGCGTCGCCAGCGAGCGCCAGGCCAGCATCGCCCACCACTTCGAGCACCGCGAATTCGGCAAGGCGCTGCGCGAAATCATGGAAATCGCCGACATCACCAACCAGTACGTCGACGAGAACAAACCGTGGATCCTGGCCAAGGACGAGACCAAGCTCGCCGAGCTGCACGACGTCTGCAGCGCCGCGCTGATCCTGTTCCGCCAGTTGACGATCCTGCTGTCGCCGGTGCTGCCGGACGTGGCCGCCAACGTCGCCCGCTTCCTCAACGACGCGCACCTGAGCTGGGCCGACACCGACGTCGCCAGCGGCGCGGTTTACCAGACTATGCTGGGCCGTAGCATCGGCGCCTACAACCACCTGATGACGCGGGTCGACGCCAAAATGGTCGAGGCCCTGTTCGACGCCCCGGCGCCGGCGGCCGCCCCCGCTGCCGTGGCGGCCGCGGCCGCCGACGCCGCGCCGGCGCTGCAAGCGTCGGCGCCAAGCAGCGAGATCGAAGCGCTGGCGCCGGAGATCAAGATCGACGACTTCGCCAAGATCGACCTGCGCATCGCCAAAATCGTCAACTGCGAACACGTGGCCGGCTCCGACAAGCTGCTGCGCCTGACGCTGGACGCCGGCGAAGGCCGCCTGCGCAACGTCTTCTCCGGCATCAAGGCCGCCTACCAGCCGGAAGAGCTGATCGGCAAGCTGACCGTGCTGGTGGCCAACCTGGCGCCGCGCAAGATGAAATTCGGCGTCTCCGAAGGCATGGTGCTGGCCGCCTCCGCCGCCGACGAAAAAGCCAATCCGGGCATCTACATCCTCAACCCGTGGCCGGGCGCGGAACCCGGCATGCGGGTCGGCTAAGGCATAGCGATGAACATCGTGGTGCGGGAAGCAACGGACGCCGACGCGAAACTGATCGCCGACCTGACGCGGGCCGCGTGGGCCGGCAAGGTCAGCGTCACCTCCAGCGGCCACCGCGAAACGACGGTCCACGTCGGCGAGCACCTGCGCGCGGGCGGCGGCTTCATCCTGCTGGTCGACGAGACGCCGGTCGGCTCGCTGCGCTGGCTGCCGCTCGACAGCGCTGCGGACGTGTGGGAAATCCTGCGCATGGGCGTGCTGCCGGCCTACCGCGGCAGCAACATCTCGCAGCACCTGCTGGAGGCGGTGATCCACCACGGGCTGGCCTCGGGCGTGGAAGAACTGCGGCTGGCGGTGCGGCTCGACCAGCCCAAGCTGCGCGATTTCTACGCCGCCTACGAGTTCGAGCTGGCCGAGGAACTGGAATACTCGCACGCCAACCCGTTGGAACCGGCGCCGATGGTCATGCGGCGCGCACTGCGCTGCTAGCGCGCCACCGGTTCAAACAACACAGCGGCAAAGAGCCGGCGCCAAGGCGAGAGGGCCAGCCCCCAAGGGTCCGACCGCGGGGTGGCGCCCTTGGCTTACCCCTTGCGCGACGACACCACAATCCCCCCCACAATCAACAAAAACGCCAAGCCGTGGTACGGCTGCGGCAACTCGCCCAGGAAAGCGGCCGACATCAGGGCGGCGAACAGCGGCGTGAGATTACTGAAAAACGCCGCCACGCTCGGGCCGGCGCGCTGCACCCCCGCGCCCCAGCAGCGAAACGCGATCACCGCCGGGCCGACCGCCACATACACCAGCGCGGCGAGCAGCGTCCAACTCCAGCCGATCCGCGCGCTGCTCAGCGTCCACTCGCCGGCGGCGAAAGCGCCGGACCACACCACCCCGAACGCCACCTGCGCCAACAAAAAACTGGCCCAATGGCCGCGCACGTCGTCGGGCGCGTTCGAGCGCGTCAACAACCAGCTATACAACGACCACGCAATCGTCGCGAAAACCATAAACACATCGCCCGGCACCAGGCGCAACTCCAGCGCATGGCGCAACTCGCCGCGGGCGAGCACCAGCAACACGCCGGCGATCGACAGCGCCGCGCCCAGCACCTGCCTGCCGGACACGCGGGCGCCGAAGAACAGCCAACCCGTGAGCATCATCCAGACCGGCATCCCGGCCGCGACCAGCGTCACATTGATCGGCGTCGAACTTTGCAGCGCCATATACTGCAGCGCGTTATACATTCCGACGCCCAGCAAGCCGAGCACGGCGAAGCGGCGCCAATGCGACCACAAACCGCTGCCGCGGCGGAAAATCGGCCCCGCCAGCGGCAGCAAAATAAAGAACGCGATCAACCAGCGCAGGAAATTCAAGGTCATCGGCGGCACCATCTCATGCACCAGCCGCCCGACAATGGCATTACCCGCCCACAACAATGGAGCGAGGACCAACA
Organism: Janthinobacterium sp. CG_23.3; assembly: GCF_046115965.1. Taxonomy (NCBI): domain Bacteria; kingdom Pseudomonadati; phylum Pseudomonadota; class Betaproteobacteria; order Burkholderiales; family Oxalobacteraceae; genus Janthinobacterium; species Janthinobacterium sp. CG_23.3. The sequence goes on from NZ_JBJXIB010000155.1 coordinate 10,686, forward strand.
AAAAAACGGTGGAAGGCGTCAAACCTGGATTCATAGGCAAGCAATAAAGTGGACTCGGGAAAAACCGACACCCCGGGGTTGTCGGTGCGTCGAGGATAGCCGATTTCGCCAGCGACGGCAGGGGACGCCAAAAATGCTACGGCGGCGGGGCATTTTTGGCCGTTTTCAGCCGATTCCTACCCGGGCCGTGGAGATAGAATGACCGCAGCAGCGCCCGGCGCGGTAAAATATCGATTGCCTCTTACCAATAAGACTATATGAAACTTACCAAACAGTTCCAGTTGTATGAATCCGATCACACTTTGTTTATCAAGGCGCTGAAAGAGAAGAACCCGGGCATGGAAGAGGGCCAGCGCGCCGGCCGCGCTTTGTTGTGGGATAAGCCGCCGGTCAGCCTGAGCGAGCAGGAAAGCCAGATGGAATCGGCCATCAAGCAACAAGCTTACGTTTACCAGAACAAGATTTAAGCGATCGGGACGAGCGCTATGTTGCCAGTCGAACCGGCGGCAATGACGCCGGCGGTCGATCCGGTCGGTTTCGCGCGCCTGTACGGCGAGCCGCTGATGCGCATGCCGACCGACCTGTACATCCCGCCCGACGCGCTGGAAATCTTCCTGGAGGCCTTCGAGGGGCCGCTGGACTTGTTGCTCTACCTGATACGCAAGCAAAACTTCAACATCCTCGACATTCCGATGGCGCAGGTCACCCTGCAGTACCTGAAGTATGTCGACCAGATCCGCGTGCACAACCTGGAGCTGGCCGCCGAGTACCTGCTGATGGCGGCGATGCTGATCGAGATCAAGTCGCGCATGCTGCTGCCCTCGACCAGGTGCGACATCGAGGACGATATCGGCGACCCGCGCGCCGAGCTGGTACGGCGCCTGCTCGATTATGAGCAGATCAAGCTGGCCGCCTACGATTTGAACGCGCTGCCCCAGCTCGAGCGCGATTTCCTGCGCCCGGCCATTTTCATCGAGCAAAGCCTGACGCCGACCTGGCCCGACGTCGAGCCGGCCGACCTGCAGGCGGCCTGGCTGGACGTGCTGAAGCGCGCCAAGCTGACCCAGCACCACAGGATCAGCCGCCAGGAACTGTCGGTGCGCGAACACATGACGGGAATCCTGCGGCGCCTGCAAACGGCCCGCTTCGTCGAGTTCGCCGATCTGTTCGACCCCGCCGGCGGCGTGCCCATCGTCGTCGTCAACTTCGTCGCGCTGCTGGAACTGGCCAAAGAAACCCTGATTGAAATTACGCAAGCCGAGCCGTTTGCGCCGATTTATGTGCGGCTGGCATATTCGCCGGCCTGAGCGGACCGCGCGCCGCCCCCCCACCGTTTTCCCATTAGCGCCATAGCGAAAGCAATCCATGAAAATCATTTCCTCCATTGAAGAGTTGCGCGACCAGTTAAGCGGGCAGTTGCGCACGGCCTTCGTCCCGACGATGGGCAATCTGCACGAAGGCCACCTGTCGTTGATGCGCCTGGCGCGCAGGCACGGCGACCCGGTGGTCGCGTCGATTTTCGTGAACCGCCTGCAGTTCGGGCCGGGCGAAGACTTCGAGAAGTATCCGCGCACCTTCCAGGCCGACGTCGAGAAGCTGGAAAAGGAAGGCGTCTACGTGCTCTTCGCGCCGACCGAGAAGGACCTGTACCCGGAGCCGCAGGAGTTCCGCGTGCGCCCGCCCGACGACCTGGGCAACACGCTCGAGGGCGAGTTCCGCCCGGGCTTCTTCACCGGCGTCACCACCGTCGTACTCAAGCTGTTCTCCTGCGTGCAGCCGCGGGTGGCGGTGTTCGGCAAGAAGGATTACCAGCAGTTGATGATCATCCGCAACATGAGCCGCCAGTTCGCGCTGCCGACCGAAATCATCGCCGCCGAAACCTACCGCGCCGACGACGGCCTGGCGCTGTCCTCGCGCAATATGTACCTGTCGCCGGCCGAGCGCGCCGAAGCGCCGTCGCTGTACCAGGGCTTGAACGTCGTCGCCGATGCCGTGCGCGCCGGCAACCTCGACGTCGTCGACCTGGAGCGCGCGGCAATGCAGCAACTGGCCCAGAAAGGCTGGAACCCCGACTACATCTCGGTGCGCAAGCGCATCGACCTGCAAGCGCCGTCGGCCGACGAGCTGGCGCAGGGCACGCCGCTGGTGGTGTTGGCCGCCGCCAAACTGGGTCAAACCCGCCTGATCGACAACCTGGAAATCTAGGCCCTCCCGCCCGACCACCTCCAACGCAATTCGGGGTCGGGGGGGGGGGGGGGGGGGGGGGGGGGGGGGGGGGGAGAGGAGAGGGGGGGGGGGGAAGAGGGGCGTTTCTGTTGTGCGTGTGC
>NZ_JBJXIB010000156.1:0-12879 GCF_046115965.1 Janthinobacterium sp. CG_23.3
CTGACTGAAAAAAAATATGGTTTTAGAAACGATGCTACCCTGCAAAAGCAGGAAATACTGAGCGTTGAGGCATAGCACGGCCAAATTCTTTTTCCAGCCCGGCGCCGCCCGGGGGCGGCGCCGGGATTTCCCCGCTAGCGGTTGGCCAATTCCGCCTCGCCCTCGCGCAACAATTGGTCCTGTTGCGATGTAATTTCGCGGTAGCGTACACCAATTTCGTCGGAAGACAAACCGGCGGCGAACAATTGGCTCAATTCCAGCTTCAAGGCGTCGAGTTTGAGCTGGCGGATCGCCCCGACCATCCAGACCCGGTCGCTGTCGGCGTCGGACTCCGGGCTGGCGGCGATCTCGCCGATGATGGCGTCGTAGTCGCCGCCCTGGGCCTTCAAATGCTGCGCCAGCGCGGCGAAGCTGCCAGCCGCGCCCAGCTCCTGCCCGGCCGCCACCAGCTGCGCCAGGCGCTCGGCGTTGCCGGCGCCGAAATAGCCGAAGGCGGCCAGGCCGGCGGCGTCGATTTCCAGGCTCAGCGGCGGATGCGCGACCAGGATGCGGATGATCTGCAACTCCAGCCCCACCGGCATGGTGCGCCCGGAGCGCGGCGGCGCCCGCTGCGCCACCGCCACCGGCTTGGCCAGCTCGAACAGCGCCTCGATCTCGGCCGGCGTGGTATGCGTCATCGACGCCAGCCCGCGCACGATCTGCAGGCGCAGCGCCGACGGCGTCATCGCCTGCAACATCGGCTTGGCGTCGAACTGGACGCGCGCGCGCCCCTCCGGCTCGGACAGGTCGTGCTCGCCCGAGGCTTCCTTGAGCAGGAACTGCGACAACGGCATGGCCTCGTGCACCTGTTGCTCGAAGGCCTCGGCGCCGTAGGCGCGGATATAGCTGTCCGGGTCGTGCTCGGTCGGCAGGAACAGGAATTTGATGGTTTTGTTGTCGGACACGTGCGGCAGGCTGGCCTCGAGCGCGCGGCGGGCGGCGCGGCGGCCGGCCTTGTCGCCGTCGAAGCTGAAGATGACGTTGTCGGTCTGGCGCAGCAGCTTTTGCACGTGGGTCGGCGTGCAGGCGGTGCCGAGCGTGGCGACGGCTTGCGGAAAGCCCATCTGCGCCAGCGCCACCACGTCCATATAGCCCTCGGTAACGAGGACGTAGCCGGCGTCGCGGATCGCCTGGCGCGCCTCGAACAGGCCGTACAGCTCGAAACCCTTGGAAAACAGCGGGGTTTCGGGGGAATTCAGATATTTCGGCTCGCCATGGTCGAGCACCCGCCCGCCAAAGGCGATCACCTGGCCCTTGGTGTTGCGGATCGGGAACATGATGCGCTCGCGGAAGCGGTCATAGCGCTTGCGGTTGCCGCCGTCCTCGTCGACCTTGTCGATCACCAGGCCGGCCTCGGCCAGCGCGACGGCGTCGTAGTCGGGGAACACCGAGCGCAGGTTGTCCCAGCCGCCGGGGGCGAAGCCCATGCCGAAGCGCGCCGCGATTTCGCCCGTCAGGCCGCGGTTCTTCAGGTAGGCGATGGCCACGCCGGCGCCGCGCAACTGGCCGCGGTAGAAGTCGCAGGCGTGCGTCATCGCGTCCGACAGCGCCATGCTCTGGGCCTGCATCTGCGCGCGCTGGGCCGGCGGAATCTTGTCGTCGGCCTCGGGCACCACCATGCCGACGTTTTGCGCCAGGTCCTTGACGGCGTCGACGAAGCCCATGCCGGAGTATTCGATCAGGAAGTTGATCGAGGTGCCGTGCGCGCCGCAGCCGAAGCAGTGGTAGAACTGCTTGGTCGGGCTGACGGTGAAGCTGGGCGACTTTTCACTGTGGAACGGGCACAGGCCCATGAAGTTGGCGCCGCCCTTTTTCAGCTGCACGTAACGGCCGACCACGTCGACGATGTCGACGCGGTTGAGCAAATCGGAAATGAAGGATTGTGGGATCACGGGGCTCGGGGGGTCTTGTTATTGATCAGGCTATACCACCGCGCGCTGCCCGGATTGATCCAGGTCAACGCGCGGCGCTGCGACACGCGGCGCGCTTAGGCGGGCGCCAGGGCTTTCTTGACCAGCGCGGACACCACCGTCATGTCGGCGCGGCCGGCCAGCTTCGGCTTGACGATCGCCATCACCTTGCCCATGTCCTGCGGACCGGCGGCGCCGGAGGCGGCCACGGCGGCGGCCACTTCGGCGGCGATTTCCTGGTCCGACAGGCCGGCCGGCATGTAGCCGACCAGGAAGGCCAGTTCCGCCTTTTCAATGTCGGCCAGGTCGGCGCGCCCGCCGGCCTCGAACTGGGTGATCGAATCCTTGCGCTGCTTGATCATCTTTTCGACGATGGCCACGCTCTGCTCGTCGTTGACTTCGATGCGCTCGTCGACTTCCTTGCGCTTGATCTCGGCCAGCAGCAGGCGGATGGTGCCCAGCTTGACCGTTTCCTTGGCGCGCATCGCGGCTTTCATGTCTTCCGTAATCTGCTCTCTCAAACCCATGCTGTGCTCCGTGTGGTGTATAAATGCGAAAACCCGCTGCGGCGAACCGGAGCGGGTATGCGACCCATCTGAACCTAACATCCAGATGAAACAAAACATAACCCCTGGCGACCAAAGCGCCTATAACCCGGGTTAGTTTTGAATGAACAGTCTTAGAATAATTTTTTAGGCAATTGCTGGCTGCGAATGCGCTTGTAGTGGCGCTTAACAGCAGCTGCCAGCTTGCGCTTGCGCTCAGCTGTTGGCTTTTCGTAGAATTCGCGTGCGCGCAATTCGGTCAGCAGACCAGTTTTTTCAATAGTGCGCTTGAAGCGACGCATTGCGACTTCGAACGGCTCGTTTTCTTTAAGGCGAATAGTGGTCATGTAAAAATTCAAACCGTTGATTTATAGGAAGAGGTAGATAGTAGCATCGATTGCACGAAAAGGGAAGCGGCGATGCGTGCGCCGGCGCGCGCCGTTGCTAAAAAACCCGCCGCGGCGGCGCCCGCCGTATCGCTTGCGCAACAGCGCGCGCCCTCCCCTGGTCAACTAGCGCAGCGCCAGCCCGGCGGCCACGCCGGAGGCCCAGGCCCACTGGAAATTATAGCCGCCCAGCCAGCCCGTCACGTCGACCGCCTCGCCGATGAAGTACAGGCCGGGCACCTTGGCCGCCATCATGGTTTGCTGCGACAGGTCGCGCGTGTCGATGCCGCCGCGCGTCACCTCGGCCTTGCGGTAGCCCTCGGAGCCGCTCGGCACGATAGACCACTGGTTGACGGCCGCGCCCAGCTTGCGCAGCGCCGCGTCGGTCAAGTCGGCCAGGCGGGCGTCGGCGGCCAGGCCGGTGGCCGCCAGCAGCCCCTCGACCAGGCGCACCGGCAACCATTGCGACAGCACATTGTCGAGTTGCTTCTTGATGCCGCCCTTGCCTTCGATCAGCGTTTGCGCGACGTCCATCTCCGGCAGCAAATTGACGACAATCGGCGTGCCCGGCTGCCAAAAGCTGGAAATTTGCAGGATCGCCGGGCCGGACAGGCCGCGGTGGGTGAACAGCAAGTCTTCGCGGAAACGCGCGCCGCTCGGATTCTTGCCCTTCAGCGTGCCGGTCGTCACCTCGACTTCCAGCGCGATGCCCGACAGCGGCGCGAACGGCGCCCAGGCGGCGTCGTCAAAGGTCAGCGGCACCAGCGCCGGGCGCGGCTCGACCATGCGCAGCGCGAACTGCTCGGCCAGGCGGTAGGCGAAGTCGCTGGCGCCGATCTTCGGAATCGACAAGCCGCCGCTGGCGACGACGACGCTGGCCACGTCGATGTCGCCGCTGTCGGTGCGCAGCACGAAGGCGCCGTCGTCGCCCCGGGCGATGGATTCCACCTTGCACGGCATGCGCCAGTGCACGTCGGCGGCGGCGCACTCGTCCTTGAGCATCTGGATGATCTGCTCGGCCGACTCGTTGCAGAACAACTGGCCCTTGTGCTTCTCGTGGTAGCCGATGCGGTGCTTCTTCACCAGCGCCAAGAAGTCCTGCGGCGTGTAGCGCGACAAGGCGCTCTTGCAGAAATGCGGGTTGTCCGACAGGAAATTCTGCGGCCCGGCGTTGATGTTGGTGAAATTGCAACGACCGCCGCCGGAGATGCGAATCTTCTCGGCCAGCTTGTCGGCGTGGTCGATCAACACCACCCGCTTGCCGCCCTGGGCGGCGACGGCCGCGCACATCATGCCGGCCGCGCCGGCGCCGATCACTGCCACATCAAATTGTTTTGCCATAGAGATTTCCGGACCCGCTTAATTTCAAAGCGCCATTGTAAACCCAGACGCTTCGGCGTTGCGACAGTTAAAACCAAGGGCTGAACCCCGGCTCTTTGCCTCAGCTTGGTTTCAGCGTTGCCGGCCCGCGCGATTAGGCGCGCAGCGCGGCCGATACCCGCAGGCATTGCGCCACCTGCTCGGCGATCGACGCCGGCACCGGCACCGCGCCGGCCAGCACGGCCGAGATCCAGGCGGCGGTGGTGGCGGCGTCGCGCTCCGCCGGCAGGTCCGGCAGCGTTTGCACCAGGCCCTGCTTTTCCACCAACACGGTGCGGGCGCCGCCGTGGAACCAGTCGATCTGCTGCGCCTTGTTGGCGTTGGCCACGGTTTCGCCCTCGGTGCCGCGCATCAGGAAGGCGTCGCCGCGTTCCTGCGGCGCCGCCGTGGTGAAGTATTCGCCCAGCATTTCCAGGTATTCCGGGTGGGTGTAGGACACCAGCCGCAGCGCCGGCCCGGCGAACGGCTGCATGATTTTGACCAGCGTATGGGTCGAATTGCGCACGCCCAGAACGCGCCGCATCGCCAGCAGCCGCGCCAGCGCCGGCGCCAGCGCGTCGATGCCGATGAAGGCCGGCCGCCCGGCCGCCAGCGCGGCCTCGGCCTCGCCGTGGCCGGTGGCGGCCGCCACGCCCAGCGCCGCGAACACTTCGGCCGTGGTCACGCGGCCCGGGTCGCTGTCGACGCCGTGCACCAGCACCGGCACGCCTTCGCGCGCCAGCAACAGCGCCAGCAGCGCGGTCAGGTTGGCCATCTTGCGCGCGCCGTTGTAGCTGGGAATGACGATCGGCGCGTAGCGGCCGGCCGGCGCCGCCAGCGGCGCGAACGAGGCCTCGGCGGCGGCCAGGAAGCCGGCGATTTCATCGACCGATTCGCCTTTGATGCGCATCGACAACATGATGCCGCCCAGCTCCAAGTCGGAGACCCGGCCGGCCAACATGGCGCCGTACAGCGCCTCGGCGTCGGCGCGCGCCATACCGCGCGCGCCGTGCTTGCCGCGGCCGATCTCTTTGATGAAGCGCGCGGCCGGGAAGGGTTCTAGCGAAACTGGGGGGGCGATAGGAGTCATGCCGCCAGTTTACAGGATTTGCCCTTGCCTTGAAGCCGGCCCGTGGCTTTTTTCACATAGGCGCTGAGGCGCCCGCCCGGAGCGGCAAAAATATATGTAGAAACAATCGCCGATAATTGAATCCAACCGTCTGGCGGCCGCGTATATCCACGGTAGCGCGCGACACCCCGTCCCTGTTCCGTACCTTCATTGGAGACCACCATGTCAGTCACAGCACCAAAAACCGCCATCGCAGCGGCGATACTGAGCAACCTAATCGCCTGCGCCTTCGCCCCGGCCGCGTTCGCGTCGAGCCACCGCGAAGCGCCGTTCATCACGCGCACACCCAAAGTGGACGCCACCGATTTCTATATGTTCCGCAGCTACGAGGCCGGCCGCGACAAGTTCGTCACGCTGGTGGCCAACTACGTGCCGCTGCAAGACGCTTACGGCGGCCCGAACTATTTCGCGATGGACCCGGACGCGCTCTACGAAATCCACATCGACAACAACGGCGACGCCAAGGAAGACCTGACGTTCCAGTTCCGCTTCGCCAACACCATCAAGGACGCCCAGTTCACCGTCGGCGGCAAGAAGGTCTCGATTCCCCTGGTCATCAACGGCGGCGCCATCGACAGCGTCAACCCGGCCGGCATCAACGTGCGCGAAACCTACGGCGTGACCGTGGTGCGCGGCGACCGCCGCCACGGCAGCCGCGCCGCCGTCACCAACGCCAGCGGCGGCGCCGCCGTCTTCGACAAGCCGATCGACAACATCGGCAAGAAGGCGATTCCCGACTACGCCGCCTACGCCGCCAAGCACGTCTACAGCGTCAACATCCCCGGCTGCGCCACGCCGGCGCGCCTGTTCGTCGGCCAGCGCAAGGATTCCTTCGCCGTCAACCTGGGCGAAACCTTCGACCTGATCAACATTAAGGCGCCCGCCGTCGAGTTCAGCGCCAACGCCGAAAAGGGCGCCCGCGACGACCTGGCCGACAAGAACGTCACCTCGATCGAGCTGGAAGTGGCCACCGCCTGCCTGACGGCCAGCGGCGGCGCCGAACCGGTGATCGGCGGCTGGACCACGGCCAGCCTGCGCCAGGGCCGCCTGCTCAACCCGTCTCCGAAGGGCGGCGCCGACACCTCCAAGGAGGGCGGCGCCTGGGTCCAGGTGTCGCGCCTGGGCATGCCGCTGGTCAACGAGGTGGTGATCGGCCTGAAGGACAAGGACCGCTTCAACCACAGCGCGCCGTCGGCCGACGGCCAGTTCGCCGACTATGTGACCAACCCGACCCTGCCGGCCCTGGTCGAAGTGCTGTTCGGCAGCGCCGGCGCCAAGGCCCCGACCAACTTCCCGCGCAATGACCTGGTCGCCACCTTCCTGACCGGCATCAAGGGCGTGAACCAGCCGGCCAACGTCAAGGCCGCCGAAATGCTGCGCCTGAACACCTCGACCGCGCCGACCCCGATCGGCGCGCAAAAACGCCTGGGCGTGATCGACGGCGACGGCGCCGGCTTTCCGAACGGCCGCCGCCCCGGCGACGACGTGGTCGACGTGGCGCTGCGCGTGGTGATGGGCAAGCTGTGCACCTTGAACATCGGCTGCGTGCCGGCCGACGCGCCGGCCGGCGCGATCCGCTTCACCGACGGCGCCTTCCTCGACGAAAGCTATTTCGGCGCCGGCTTCCCCTACCTGAAGACGCCGATCGCCGGCTCGCCGCAGCAATGAGCGGCGCCATCGAACAACCATTGAGGAGAGCCAGATGAAAAAACTATCGATTGTATTGGCGCTGCTTCTTAGCGCCTGCGGCAGCGGCGGCGGCGACGCCGTCGACGACGGCGTCAACGGCGGCGCCGCCGCGCCCGCGCCGAACCCGTTCGTCGCCAGCGTCATGGCCCTGGTGGCCGGCAGCGCCGACGACGCCGATCCGGCCGAGATCGACGCCGTCGCCGTGACGACGCCGGACGATACCGATCCGTTGCCCTTGTAAAAACAGCGGCGTGAAACCGGGGTCGGTCGCCCGAGGGTCCGACCCCGGTTCGTTGCCGCAGGCTTGCACTATGCGGCGGCGACGCTGAGGACATTAACGCTATGTATTACTGCACATCATGACAAACACCTTTTCCCGACGCTTCGGCGCGCTGGCCGTGTGCGCGGCGGCGGCGCTCCCGGGCGCGGCCGCCGTTGCCGCTCCCTATACCCCGGCCAGCGGCGCCGAGGTGGTCGAGGTGTTGCCGCGCCGCGCGGATCCGCTGCAGCGCGAGCTGCGCAGCCTGCGCGCCGCGCTGGCCGCGCACCCGCGCGACCTGGGCCTGGCCACCGGACTGGCGCGGCGCTACATCGGCGCGGCCCGCAGCGAGACCGATCCGCGCTACTTGGGCTACGCCCAGGCCGCGCTGGCGCCGTGGTGGCAGTTGCCGGCGCCGCCGGCCGAGGTGCGCCTGCTGCGCGCCACCGTGCTGCAAAGTACCCATCAATTCAGCGCCGCGCTGGCCGACCTGGACGCGGTCATCGCCGGCGATCCGGCCAACGCCCAGGCCTGGCTTACGCGCGCCACCGTGCTGACGGTGCAGGGCGACTATCCGGCGGCCACCGCCAGCTGCGCCCGCGCGGCCGGCCTGGCCGACGCGCTGGTCGGCGTGACCTGCCTGTCCGGCGTCGCCGGCGTCAGCGGGCGTCTGCTCAACAGCGAGAAACTGCTCGCGCTGACCTTGCAGCGCAGCGCCGGCGCCGCGTCCGAGTTGCAAAGCTGGGCGCTGACGCTGCTGGCGGAAATGGCCACCCGCCGCGGCGACGCCGCCGTCGCCGAGGCGCGCTACCGCGCCGCGCTGGCGCTCGACCCGCGCGACAGCTATCTGCTGGGCGCCTACGCCGACTTCCTGCTCGACCAGCGCCGCCCGGCCGAGGTGGTCAAGCTGCTCAAGGACCAGGGCCGCGTCGACGCCCTGCTGCTGCGCCACGCGCTGGCGCTGCAGCAGGGCGCCGGCACGCCGCAGGCGCTGGCCGCCGCCGCCGCCGAGCTGGGCGCGCGCTTCGACGCCGCCGCGCTGCGCGGCGACACCGTGCACCAGCGCGAGCAAGCCCGCTTCGAGCTGCACCTGCGCGGCAACGGCGCCGCCGCGCTGGCGCTGGCGCGGCGCAACTGGGCGGTGCAAAAGGAGCCGGCCGACATGCGCGTCTACCTGGAGGCGGCGCTACGGGCGCGCGACGCCGCCGCCGCCGCGCCGGTGCTGCAATGGATCGCCGCCAACGGCGTCGAGGACGTCGCCCTGGCGCGGCTGGCGCGGCAACTGCGGGCGGGCGCGTGAAGCTGATCGCGCCCTTCCTGGCGCTACTGGCCTTGCTGGCCGGGCTGGCCGCGCCGGCGCAGGCGCACAAGCCGAGCGACAGCTACCTGGCGCTGGCCGTCGAGGGCGGCGCGGTGCTCGGCCAGTGGGACATCGCGCTGCGCGACCTCGACTTCGCCATTGGCCTGGACGGCGACGGCGACGGCCAACTGACCTGGGACGAGGTCCGCGGCCGCCACCCCGCCATCGCCGCCTACGCGCTGGGCCGGCTCGACCTGTCCGGCGCGCGCGGCGTCTGCCCGGCGCGCGTGCTGGACCAGCGAATCGAGCGCCACACCGACGGCGCCTACAGCGTGCTGCGCTTTCGCGCCGACTGCCCCGCCCCGATCACCGCGCTCGACGTCGACTACCGCCTGTTCGCCGACCTCGACCCGCAGCACAAGGGGCTGCTCAAACTAAGCCACGCCGGCGCCACCAGCACCGCCATCTTCAGCCCGCAGCAGGCGCGCCAGCACCTCGCCCTGGCCGCGCCGGACCGGCTCGGCCAGTTCGGCGCCTACGTGCGCCACGGCGTCTGGCACATCTGGATCGGCTTCGACCACATCCTGTTCCTGCTGGCGCTGCTGCTGCCGGCGGTGTTGCCGGGCGCTAAAACCGACGGCGCGGGACGGGCCGGCGGCTTCAAGGCTTGCGCGCTCGACGTGCTCAAGGTCGTCACCGCCTTCACCGCGGCGCACTCGGTGACGCTGACCCTGGCCAGCCTGACCGTGGTGGCGCTGCCGTCGCGCTGGGTCGAATCGGCGATCGCCGCCTCGGTGCTGCTGGCGGCGCTGAACAACCTGCTGCCGCTGTTCCGCGGGCGCCGCGCGCTGGCCGCCTTCGGCTTCGGCCTGATCCACGGCTTCGGCTTCGCCGGCGTGCTGGCCGACCTCGGCCTGCCGCAAGAGTCGTTGCTGAGCAGCCTGCTGGGTTTCAACCTGGGCGTGGAAATCGGCCAACTCGCCATCGTCGCCGTCTTCCTGCCGCTGGCCTACCTGCTGCGCCGCACCTGGCTGTACCGGCTGCTGTTCGGCGCCGGCTCGGCGTTGATCGCGCTGCTGGCGGCGTTGTGGCTGGCCGAACGCGCGCTGGAATTGAAACTGTTGCCATTTTGAGCGAACCGGTCGAATCGAACGCGCTCTTTGCGGTACTTTGCAATAAGATCCGGGTCAGGCTTACGAGAACGAATCCACCATGACCAATACACAGCCGGCTGTCGGCATCCATGTCAGCAAATTGAAACTGGACGTCGCGCTGCTGGCGCGCGGCGAAATCCAGAACAAGGTCGTCGAAAACGACCTGGCCGGCTTCCGCTGGCTGCGCGACTGGCTGACCCGGCACGAGGTCAGCGTGGCCGGCCTGCCGGTCTGCATGGAAGCGACCGGTCCGTACAGCGAGGCGGCGGCGCTGGCGTTGACGGCGATGGGCATGGTGGTCAGCGACGTCGACCCGGAGCGGGTGCAGGCCTTCGCCTCCAGCGCCCCGGCGCCGGCGCGCCAGAGCGGTATCGACGCGGTGCTGCTGGCGCGCTTCTGCGCCGAAACCCGGCCGGCGCCGTGGGTGCCGCCGCCGGTGGCCTTCCGCGCGCTGCGCGCCTGGCTGGCGCAGCTGCACGCGCTGCGCACGATCCGCCTGGGCGAGTCGCGGCGCCGCCAGAACTACCAACTGGCCGGGCAGGAGGCGCTGGCCGAACACGTGCGCGCGGCCATCGCCTGCCTGGACGGCCAGGTCAGGCAGCTCGAACGCGACATCGACGCGCACCTGCACCGCCATCCGGCGCTGGCGCGCAACGTCGAGCTGGTTAAACGGGCACCGGCGCCCGCCGGCAACGCCTGCTTGCCGCACTGAGGTTTCACGCCGCCGCGCAAGCCCGGGCCCAGCCCCCAAGGGTCCGCCCCACGCCCGGCGCCGGCGCAGGCACTGCCGCAGGCGTCTTTTCCGCTACACTAATGGTTCCCGAGAACGCCTGACCGAAAGCCGAGCCTAGAAACATGAACACGCCAGACATCGAAAACATCAACGTCACCTCTTTCGCGCCGATGCCCTCGCCCATAGCCCTGCACGCCAAGCTGCCGCTGTCGGCCGCCGCGCTGCAGACCGTCAGCGAAGGCCGCGAGGCGCTGCGCGCCATCATCGACCGGCGCGACCCGCGCCTGTTCGTCGTCGTCGGGCCGTGCTCGATCCACGACCCGGTCGCCGGCCTGGACTACGCGCGCCGCCTGAAGGCGCTGCAAGCCGAGGTGGCCGACACCATGCTGCTGGTGATGCGGGTGTATTTCGAGAAGCCGCGCACCACCACCGGCTGGAAGGGCTACATCAACGACCCCGACATGGACGATTCCTTCCGCGTCGACGTCGGCATGGAAAAGGCGCGCCAGTTCCTGCTCGACGTGTGCGAGCTGGGCCTGCCGACCGCCACCGAGGCGCTCGACCCGATCTCGCCGCAATACCTGGGCGACCTGATCGCCTGGACCGCGATCGGCGCGCGCACCACCGAGTCGCAGACGCACCGCGAAATGTCGTCCGGCCTGTCGACCCCGGTCGGCTTCAAGAACGGCACCGACGGCGACATCAGCATCGCCATCAACGCCATCCTGTCGTCGGCGCACCCGCACTCCTTCCTCGGCATCAACAGCGCCGGCAACGTCGCCATCGTGCGCACCCGCGGCAACGCCTACGGCCACGTGGTGCTGCGCGGCGGCGACGGCCGCCCGAACTACGACTCGGTCTCGATCGCCATCGCCGAGCAGGCGCTGGCCAAGGCCAAGCTGCCGGCCAACCTGGTGGTCGACTGCTCGCACGCCAACAGCTACAAGAAGCCGGAGCTGCAACCGCTGGTGATGGCCGACGTGATCAACCAGATCCGCCACGGCAACCAGTCGCTGGTGGGCGTGATGATCGAATCGAACCTGGTCGCCGGCAACCAAAAGATCCCGCAGAACCTGTCCGAACTCCAGTACGGCTGCTCGGTCACCGACGGCTGCATCGACTGGGACACCACCGCGACGATGCTGCGCGACGCCGCCGCCCAGCTGCGCCTGCGTCCGCGCGACTAAGCGGGGTTCTAAGCCGCAACCCCAGAAAATTCCGCCACCCAAATCCAGCTCGGCGAGGAGCGTGTCCAGGTCGATCATCTTGCCGCCGTTCTGGAAGGTGTAGTGCCCGTTGAGCAGAGTGTGCCGCCGGGCTGCCGGCGGTATCTGGGTGGTCAGCGCCACGGCCTTGGCGTTGCCGTCCGCTTCATACTTCGCCAGCAATCTCGACATAATGGCCGAGTTGTAATAAATGATCGCACTGCCGATCAGTCTGGCGCACTGGTTGCTGATCTCCATTTCGATGTCGGTGCGACCAGTCAATTCCTTCCTTCCTTCCTCCGACCTGCGCGATGGTCGAGCGTAACTGGTGGTAAGACTCGATGCGGTTCTGCGAGCGATGCGCGTGTCGTTCCAATTGCGGATTGCGCAGGTAGCGCAGCGTGTCGATGCTGCGCACCAGCTTGTCGAACTCGACGACCGCACGCCGTTGTCATGATCCCCAGCCCGACACAGGTATGTGTGCGCCGTCGAGGCCGTGGATACGCGCATGGCCGACACGCGCGCCTGGATGCTGTGAAATGGCGCGCATGATCAGCCTGGAAACGATCGGAAAATGCGATGTGATTGCTGGCCGCTTCATAGGTGAAATGTTAACGGCGCGCGACAATGTGCCGCTGCCGCGCTAGAACCAGTCCGAGCGCTGGCCGATCGGCTAAGCCACTTCCAGCGCCAGCGCGGGTGCCGTATGCCGATGAAGCGCCGGTCGCGCAACTCGATCCCGGCAAGGGAAAGACCGAGAAAGCCTACCTGTGGGCCTACCGCAGCGGCAAGCTGGAGGATGGGCCGCCCATTGTCGCGTTCGACTATCAGCCGGGGCGCGGCGGCCAGTTCGCGCGCGACTATCTGCAAGACTGGCAAGGGCGCCTCATGGTCGACGATTTCAGTGGCTATAAGGCGCCGTGATGTCGACTATATCAACGATCAGTTCGGTCACACCGGTGTGGGTGCGTTGAAGGCCTGGGCCGTCAGTAGGCCAGATTGGCCATATAGCAGGGCCGTGGTGGGTTTGGTATGAGGCATAATTACCGTTTCCTTATTTGGTTGAGAGTTGTTTAGCGAATTGGCATAGGGGCGGCCAGTGAAACTAGCCGACCCCTGCCACACCACCCGGCATGCGGGTCCGCACCGGGCGGTTCGAGTAGTTGAGGTT
>NZ_JBJXIB010000157.1:0-12764 GCF_046115965.1 Janthinobacterium sp. CG_23.3
CGCCCTTGACCCCGCCGATACCGAAACAAGGGATAGGATAAATTTGCGAAAAACCAGTTGACTTGGAATTCATCATAGAAGGTCGGGTTGGCCGGAACGACGTAACCCGACAACGTTGGCCTGGAGCGGCGTGGCTCGCTTCGGCCAACATTGTCGGATTACGCGTCCCGCTAATCCGACCTACGTCACGCGTCTTAATTTTTCATCATCGAATCATGCATTTCACTCTTTACTCCCGCAGTTATTGCCATTTGTGCCAGGACATGCTGGACGCCTTGCAGGCGCTCAACGATCCGGCCGCGCCGTTCACCGTCGAGGTCATCGACGTCGACGCCGACGAGGCCCTGGTGGCCAAGTACGACGAGCTGGTGCCGGTCTTGTTCGGCGACCTGGAGCAACCCGAGTTGTGCCACTACTTCCTCGACGCCGACAAGGTCGGCGCGTATTTGCGGCAGGACCAAGCTCCGCTATAAATGCATTTAAATCAATATTTACATCCTTGCAGCCCGGCGTCCGCCTTAAATCTGGCTGAAATTGCACCCCGCCAAGCCCGCAGGCGTCATAACACGGGCTTTCTACTCTGAAATCCGGTAAAATGGGAGAATCGAAAAAGCTTCTGTTTATCGCATTCGCTTCTGTCGCTTCAAAGGCGCTCGCCTGGGGCTCAACGCCCCGCTCGGAGCGCTTTTTTTATCATTGTGCGGAGTTCGCTCCGGCGGTGGTCCCCGATCAGCAGTGCCGTCTTTCATACTTCGCATTTATATTTGTTAATGAACAACATACGCAATTTCTCCATCATCGCCCACATCGATCACGGTAAGTCGACCCTGGCCGACCGCATCATTCAATTGTGCGGCGGCCTGTCCGACCGCGAGATGGAAGCCCAAGTGCTCGATTCGATGGATCTGGAGCGCGAACGCGGCATTACCATCAAGGCGCAGACGGCGGCGCTGCAATACAAGGCCCGCAACGGCGAAATCTACAACCTGAACCTGATCGACACCCCGGGCCACGTTGACTTCAGCTATGAAGTGAGCCGCTCGCTGTCGGCGTGCGAAGGCGCGCTGCTGGTGGTCGACGCCTCGCAGGGCGTGGAAGCGCAGACCGTGGCGAACTGCTACACGGCGCTGGACCTGGGCGTTGAAGTGGTGCCGGTGCTGAACAAGATCGACTTGCCGAACGCCGACCCGCCGAACGCCATCGCCGAAATCGAAGACGTCATCGGCATCGACGCGACCGACGCCGTGCATTGCTCGGCCAAGACCGGCCTGGGCGTCATCGACGTGCTCGAATCGCTGATCCTGAAGGTGCCGCCGCCGAAGGGCGACCCGGAGGCGCCGCTGCAGGCGCTGATCGTCGACTCGTGGTTCGACAACTACGTCGGCGTCGTCATGCTGGTGCGCGTCATCAACGGCACCCTGAAACCGAAGGAAAAAATCCTGCTGATGGCTAGCGGTTCGGTCAACCTGGTCGAAAGCGTCGGCGTGTTCTCGCCGCGTTCGGTCTCGCTGCCGGCGCTGTCGGCCGGGCAGGTGGGCTTCATCATCGCCGGCATCAAGGAATTGAAGGCCGCCAAGGTCGGCGACACCGTCACCCTGGCCAGCCGCCCCGCCAAGGAGCCGCTGCCGGGCTTTAAGGAAGTGCAGCCGCAGGTGTTCGCCGGCCTGTTCCCGGTCGAGGCCAACCAGTACGACGCGCTGCGCGACTCGCTGGAAAAATTGAAACTGAACGACGCCGCCCTGATGTACGAGCCGGAAGTGTCGCAGGCGCTGGGCTTCGGCTTCCGCTGCGGTTTCCTCGGCCTGTTGCACATGGAAATCGTGCAAGAGCGCCTGGAGCGCGAATTCGACATGGACCTGATCACCACGGCGCCGACCGTGGTGTACGAGGTGGTGTTGCGCGACAACAGCCTGATCCGCGTCGACAACCCGTCCAAGATGCCGGACCCGTCCCGGATCGAAGAGGTGCGCGAGCCTATCGTCACCGTCAACCTGTACATGCCGCAGGAATACGTCGGCTCGGTCATCACGCTGTGCATCGCCAAGCGCGGCGTGCAGCTGGACATGGCCTACCACGGCCGCCAGGTCAAGCTGGTGTATGAAATGCCGATGGCCGAGATCGTGCTGGACTTCTTCGACAAGCTCAAATCGACCTCGCGCGGTTACGCCTCGATGGACTACGAGTTCAAGGAGTACCGCGCCGCCGACGTCGTCAAGGTCGACATGCTGATCAACAGCGAGAAGGTCGACGCGCTGGCCATCATCGTGCACCGCTCCAACAGCCAGTTCCGCGGCCGCCAGGTGGCCGCCAAGATGCGCGAACTGATCCCGCGCCAGATGTTCGACGTGGCGATCCAGGCGACCATCGGCGCCAACATCATTTCGCGCGAAAACGTCAAGGCCTTGCGCAAGAACGTGTTGGCGAAATGCTATGGCGGCGACATCAGCCGCAAGAAAAAGTTGCTTGAAAAGCAAAAAGCGGGTAAAAAGCGGATGAAGCAAGTGGGCTCGGTCGAGATTCCACAGGAAGCATTCTTAGCAATTTTACAAGTGGACGATAAATGAGCCTGCAAGTCATCTTAGGAAATTTCGCATTAATCTTGTTCGTGTTGATGGTCCTGACCGGCGTGATTTATTTTCTCGACGTGTTCTACCTGGCGCGCCAGCGCCGGGTCGCCGCCGACCGCGCGCTGGCCGACTTCGACTCGCGCAACGCCAAGTTGACGGCCGAGGGCGTCAAGATCGAGCACGGCACCAGCCGTTCGACGATCGAATCGGCGCTGCTGCGCCAGCCGACCTGGGTCGAGTACTCGGGCGCCTTCTTCCCGGTCATCGCGCTGGTGTTTTGCCTGCGCTCCTTCCTGTACGAGCCGTTCAAGATCCCGTCCTCGTCGATGGTGCCGACGCTGGTGGTGGGCGACCTGATCCTCGTCAACAAGTTCACCTACGGCATCCGCTTGCCTATCCTGAACAAGAAGGTGATCGAGGTGAACGACCCGCAACGGGGCGACGTGATGGTGTTCAAATATCCGCGCGACATCTCGCAGGACTACATTAAGCGCGTCATCGGCGTGCCGGGTGATAAAATCACCTACGAGAACAAGCGTTTGACGGTAAACGGCAAGGCGGTCACCTACACGCCGCTGGACGATTACCTGGACGACGAGCAACCGGTCTACCACAAGCAGTTGCAGGAAAACCTGGCCGGCGTGCCGCACCGCGTCCTCAACGACGACGTCGCGCCGACGCTGAACCTGAACCAGGTCCACGATTTCCCGAACAAGGAAGCGTGCAACTACAATGAAGACGGTTTCACTTGCGTCGTTCCAGAAGGTAATTATTTTATGATGGGCGACAACCGCGATAACAGCGCCGACAGCCGTTACTGGGGTTTTGTGCCGAACAAGAACATCGTCGGCAAGGCCATTCTGGTCTGGATGAACCTGAGCAACCTGAAACGCATTGGCGGCATACAATAATCGAACAAGGGGAAGCGCATGGATCGGATCGCACCATACGGCGGCAAGCAACAGGGCATATCACTGGTCGGACTGATCTTCGTGCTGGCCATCCTGGGATTTGTCGGCGTGCTGGGCTTGAAGGTCGTGCCGACCTATATTGAATACCGGGCCATTTCGAACGGCATCAAGCAGGCCAAGGCGGCCGGCACCACGGTGCGCGCCATCCAGAACGCCTTCGACCAGAACGCCAGCGTCACGTATATCGACTCGATCAGCGGCAAGGATTTGATCATCGGCGCCGAGAACGGCGAGGTCGAAGTGAGCTTCGCCTACGAAAAACGCATTCCGCTGATGGGGCCGGCGAGCCTGGTGCTGAACTATACCGGCACCACCGCAAAGGGCGTGCCGGCCGTCAAGCCCGCCGAATGATCCCCAACACCATACAGAACCGACAATGAATCTTCAGTTATTGCAAAACCGTTTAGGCTACACGTTCCAGGATGCCGGCCTGTTGCAGCAAGCCTTGACGCACCGTAGCCACAGCAGTTTGCATAACGAGCGGCTGGAGTTCCTGGGCGACTCGATCCTGAACTGCGTGGTCGCCTCGATCCTGTACGAGCGCTTCGCGGCGATCGACGAGGGCGACCTGTCGCGCCTGCGCGCCAACCTGGTCAAGCAGCAGTCGCTCTACGAAATCGCCCAGAAGCTGGAGCTGTCGCAGTTCCTGCGCCTGGGCGAGGGCGAATTGAAGTCGGGCGGTTTCCGGCGCCCCTCGATCCTCGCCGACACGCTCGAGGCGCTGTTAGGCGCCATTTTTTTGGACGCCGGCTTCGACCCCGCGCGCGACGTCATCCGCGCCTTCTACATTCCCATCCTCGACTCGGTCGACCCGCAAACGCTGGGCAAGGATGCCAAGACGCTACTGCAGGAATTTTTGCAGAGTAAGAAAATCTCGCTGCCGCAGTACAACGTGGTGGCCACCCACGGCGCCGCGCACAGCCAGGAATTCGAAATCGAATGCCTGGTGCCCAAGCTGGGCATCCAGGTCTACGGCCGCGGCGGCAGCCGCCGCGCCGGCGAACAGGCCGCCGCCAAACTGGCGCTGGACGTGGCCGAACAGGCGCTGCTGAAGTCGCCGGCCGCGGCCCGCAAGGCCAAGCCGCGCGCGACCCAGCTGAAACTGGCCGGCATCGCCACGGTCCAACACGAAGGCGCCGCCGCGGCGCCCGCCAAGGCCGCCGACGGCAAGCCGACCACCATTGCACTTCACACTAAACAGAATCGACACTAGCATGACAGCCACTCCTATGCCCGCCAACTTCCGCTGTGGCTATATCGCCATCGTCGGCCGCCCGAACGTGGGCAAATCGACCTTGATGAACGTGCTGATCGGCGCAAAAGTCAGTATTACCTCGCGCAAGGCCCAGACCACGCGCCACCGCATCACCGGCATCCAGACCGTGGAAGACGCGCAGTTCATCTACGTCGACACGCCGGGTTTCCAAACGCGCCATTCGAACGCGCTCAACAAGACGCTCAACAAGACCGTCACCAATACCCTGGTTTCGTCGGACGTGATCCTGTACGTGATCGAGGCCGGCACCTTCGGCCCGGCCGACCAGCAAGTCATGGACCTGCTGCCGAAAGAGGTGCCGTGCATCCTGGTGATCAACAAGTCCGACCGCGTCAAGGACAAGGCCGTGCTGCTGCCGTTCGCGCAGAAGATCGCCGCCATGCGCGACTTCGCCGCCATCGTGCCGGTGTCGGCCAAGCTGCATTTCCAGCTGGAAGGGCTGCAAAGCGAGATCAAGCGCTTCATGCCGGAAAACCAGCCGATCTTCGGGCCGGACGACATCACCGACCGCAGCGAGAAGTTCCTCGCCTCCGAGATCGTGCGCGAAAAACTCTTCCGCTTCGTCGGCGACGAACTGCCGTACACCAGCACCGTGCTGATCGAGAAGTTCGAGCAAGAGGGCGACCTGCGCCGCGTCTTCGCCGCCATCCTGGTCGAGCGCAACACCCACAAGTCGATGATTATCGGCGACAAGGGCGCGCGCCTGAAGGAAGTGTCGACCCAGGCCCGCCTGGACATGGAGAAACTCTTCGGCGGTCCGGTGTACCTGGAAATCTGGGTCAAGGTGAAATCCGGCTGGGCCGACAACGAAGCCGGTTTGCGCGCCTACGGTTACGAGTAACACGGCAACAACGCTGCGACGCGCATGAACACCAACACGCTCGACGCCGAAGAAGTCAGCGCGCCGGCCGCCGCGCCGGCGCCGCCACCCGCCGTCGCGCCCCCTGCGACGACGGCGCCGGCGCCTGCGGTCCGGCGCGGCCGGCCGCCGCAGCGCGACGGCCGCGTCAGCAGCCAGCCCGGCTTCGTGCTGCACAGCTACCCCCACAAAGAAACCAGCCTGATCGTCGACCTGTTCACGCGCGAACACGGCCGCGTGGCGTTGGTCGCCAAGGGCGCCAAGCGGCCGCACTCGCAACTGCGCGGCGTGCTGCAAACCTTCCAGCCGCTGTCGACCGGCTGGACCGGCAAATCCGAGCTGCGCATCCTCACCGGCGCCGAATGGGTGGGCGGCATGCTGCCGCTGGAAAAAACCGCGCTGTTGTGCGGCTTCTACCTCAACGAGTTGCTGGTCAAGCTGCTGGCGCGCGACGACCCGCACCCGGCCTTGTTCGACCACTACGTCGCCACGCTGAACCAGCTGGCGCACAACGAACCGCCGCCCATCGTGCTGCGCAAGTTCGAACTGGCGCTGCTGAAGGAAACCGGCGTCGCCGCCGACCTGACGCGCTGCACCAGCAGCCGCCAGCCGGTCGAGGCCGACCGCCTCTATGTGGTCGACCCCGAGCGCGGCGCGCGGCTGGAACGCGCCGCCGACGCCTGGCCGCGCGTCAGCGGCAAGACCCTGCTCGACATGGAGCGCGAAGACTACGCCGACCCCGCCACGCAAAGCCAGAGCAAGCAGCTGATGCGCTTCCTGCTGGCGCACCACCTCGGTGGCGCGCCGCTGAACACGCGCCAGATCCTGATCGACCTGATGCAGTTATGATGTAGTTTTCAACCCGACCCCCACCATGAGCTTCCTGCAACCGTCCGGCCCGGTCATCGACCTGGGTGTCAACATCGACCACGTGGCCACGCTGCGCAACGCCCGCGGCACCGTCTACCCGGACCCGCTGCGCGCGGCGCTGCTGGCCGAACAGGCCGGCGCCGACGCCATCACCCTGCACCTGCGCGAAGACCGCCGCCACATCCGCGACGCCGACGTTATCGCCATCGCGCCGCGACTGATCACGCGCATGAACCTGGAGGCGGCCGTTACCGCCGAGATGATCGACTTCGCCTGCCGCATCAAGCCGTCCGACGTTTGCCTGGTGCCGGAAAAGCGCCACGAGGTGACCACCGAGGGCGGCCTTGATGTGGTGCGCTATTTCAAGGAAGTGCAGGCCGCCGTGGCGCAACTGCAAGGCGAGGGCATCCGCGTCAGCCTGTTCATCGACGCCGACGAGGCGCAGATCGCCGCCGCGGCCGAAGCGGGCGCACCGGTCATCGAACTGCACACCGGCCGCTACGCCGAGGCCGACGGCGCCGCCCAACAGGGCGAACTGGAACGCATCCAGGCCGGCGTGCTGGCCGGCGTGCGGCGCGGCCTGAAGGTCAACGCGGGCCACGGCCTGCACTACAGCAACGTCCAGGCGATCGCCGCGATCCGCGACATCGCCGAACTCAACATCGGCCACGCCATCGTCGCCCACGCCGTCTTCGCCGGCTGGGAAAACGCGGTGCGCGAAATGAAGGCCATCATGGTTGGCGCGCGACTGGGGGCAACATGATTTACGGCATCGGCACCGACATTTGCAAGATTCCCCGCATCGAGGCGGCGCTGCAGCGCCACGGCGAGCGCTTCGCCAACAAGATACTCGGGCCGCAAGAGCTGGAAAAATACCACGCGCGCAGCGCCAAGAACGCCGTGCGCGGGCTGCGTTTCCTGGCGACCCGCTTCGCCGCCAAGGAGGCGTTTTCAAAGGCCGTCGGCCTGGGCCTGCACATGCCGATGACCTGGCCGGCGGCGCAAATGCTGAACGCGCCCAGCGGCAAACCGATGATCGTATGCAGCGGCGTGCTGGAAGAATTCATGCGGCTGAACCGCCTGACGGCGCAAGTGACCATCAGCGACGAAGCCGAGTACGCGGTCGCCTTCGTCATCGTCGAGCAGGCGGCGTAAAATTAACATCCGGGGACAGACCACGATTTCCGAGAAAGTATTTCCCGGAAATCGTGGTCTGTCCCCGGTTTTGAGAGTCGAGCAATGACCGAAGCAAGCATTCCCGAAACCGGCGCCGCCGGCCCGCGCGCGCAAGTGCTGGCCACCGTCGCCATGCTGCCCAGCCTGCCCGGCGTGTACCGTTATTTCGACGCCGCCGACGCCGTGCTGTACGTCGGCAAGGCGCGCGACCTGAAAAAGCGCGTGTCGAGCTACTTCCAGAAAAACCTGGCCAGCCCGCGCATCGCCATGATGGTCGAACGCATCGCCCGGCTCGAAACCACGGTGACGCACAGCGAAGCCGAGGCGCTGATCCTGGAAAACAACCTGATCAAGACGCTACAGCCGCGCTTCAACATCCTGTTCCGCGACGACAAGTCCTATCCCTACCTGAAAATCACCGGCGGCGACACGCCGCGCATGGTTTACTACCGCGGCGCCATCGACAAGAAAAACCAGTACTTCGGCCCCTTCCCCAGCGCCTGGGCGGTCAAGGAGTCGATGCAGATCCTGCAAAAAGTGTTCATGCTGCGTTCCTGCGAGGACAGCGTCTACGCCAACCGCACCCGGCCCTGCCTGCTGCACCAGATCCACCGTTGCAGCGCGCCCTGCGTCAAGGCGATCAGCAGCGAAGACTACCTGATCGACGTTGAAAACGCCGCCAAATTCCTGCGCGGACGGCAAGGCGAGGTGATGGCCGACATGGAGGCGAAAATGCACGGCTACGCCGCCGAACTGAAGTTCGAGCAGGCGGTGGTGGTGCGCAACCAGATCGCCGCGCTGTCGCGCGTGCTGCACCAGCAAAGCATGGAAACCAGCGGCGACGCCGACGTCGACGTCATCGCCGTCATCGTCCAGGGCGGGCGCGCCTGCGTCAACCTGGCGATGGTGCGCGGCGGGCGCCACCTGGGCGACCGCGCCTACTTCCCGAGCCAGTTGAACGACGCCGCCGCCATCGCCGAAGCACCGATCGAAGTCGAAGTACTGATCGCCTTCCTGGTCCAGCACTACACCGAAAAATTCATCCCCGGCACGCTAATCCTGAACATCGAATTCGACCAGCCGGCGCTGATGCTGGCCCTGATGGAGCAGTGCGGCCACCGCGTCAACCTGATCTTCCAGCCGCAGGGGCAACGGCGCCAGTGGCTGGAACTGGCGCAGAAGGGCGCCGAGATCTCGCTGGCGCGGCTGCTGTCGGAGCAGGGCTCGCAACAGTCGCGCACGCGCGCGCTGGTCGAGGCGCTCAGCCTCGATACCGACGACATGGAAACGCTGCGGGTGGAATGCTTCGACATCAGCCACACCCAGGGCGAGGCGACCCAGGCCTCGTGCGTGGTGTTCCACCACCACGCGATGCAAAACGGCGAATACCGGCGCTACAACATCAACGACATCACGCCCGGCGACGATTACGCGGCGATGCGCCAGGTGCTGATGCGGCGCTATGAAAAAGTGGCCAACGGCGACGGCGTCATGCCCGACGTGGTGCTGATCGACGGCGGCAAGGGGCAAATCGAAATGGCGCGCCAGGTCTTCGCCGAACTGGGACTCGACATCAGCCTGATCGTCGGCGTGGCCAAAGGGGAGGGCCGCAAGGTCGGCCTGGAGACGCTGCTGTTCGTCGACGGCCGCGCCGCCCAGGAACTGGGCAAGGAATCGGCGGCGCTGATGCTGGTGGCGCAGATCCGCGACGAGGCGCACCGCTTCGCCATCACCGGCATGCGCGCCAAGCGCGCCAAGACGCGCCAGACTTCGCGCCTGGAGGAAATCGAAGGCATCGGCGCCAAGCGGCGGCAGAAGCTGCTGGCCCGCTTCGGCGGCCTGCGCGGCGTGGTCGACGCCAGCGTCGAGGACCTGATGTCGGTGGAAGGCATCTCCAACCAGTTGGCCGAGGAAATCTACAAGCAGCTGCACTAGAGCGGCTCGCGCGAAATACGCCGCGCGCCCTAGGCTAATGCGCGTCAGCCATGTAGACTAGCGAAGCAAAACTTAACTCATCAGCCGGTCGATTTTTTTACCCTATGCCTTTTAATATCCCCATTTTATTGACCTGGTTGCGCGTGGCGCTGATCCCGCTGGTGGTCGGCGTGTTTTACTTGCCGACGCTGTGGCTGCCCAAGGTCGACCAGAACCTGGTCGCCACCCTGGTGTTCATCGTCGCCGCCATCACCGACTGGTTCGACGGCTTCCTGGCGCGGCGCTGGAACCAGACCTCCGCCTTCGGCGCCTTCCTCGACCCGGTCGCCGACAAACTGATGGTGGCCGGCGCCTTGTTGGTGCTGGTGCAGCTGGACCGCGTCAACGCGGTGCTCGCCTTCATCATCATCGGCCGCGAAATCGCCATCTCCGCGCTGCGCGAATGGATGGCGCAGATCGGCGCCTCGAAATCGGTGGCGGTCAGCTCGATCGGCAAAATCAAAACCGCCGCGCAAATGACGGCGATCCCGCTGCTGCTGTTCCACGACGTCCTGTTCGGCGCGGTCGACACCCACGTCTGGGGCGAGCGCCTGTTGTGGATCGCCAGCGTGCTGACGGTCTGGTCGATGTTCTACTACCTGCGCCTGGCCTGGCCGTTGATCAAGGAAAAGGCCGGCAACCTCGAATAAGCCGGCAACTGCGGCGCCGGCCCCGGTTTTTTGCGCAAAGGCATTTTCTCATTGCCTTGTAAATAACGTTTGCAATGAAACCCATCGTCATCAGCGACTCCTTGTCAATTGTCCGCTTACAAGCGGTTGACAGTTGCGCGCAATTCATTCCCCATATGCAGTCCCCGACAACGCGTCGAGGCGTTGTCCGTATGGATGCCCCTGCGGCAAAAAAGTGATCCTCCCTCTTTAGGGGCGTCTGGACTCAGCCCGCCGCCGCAAGGCGTTGTGGTTTTCTTTGGGTCTGAGTATCCTGTGCGGAAATCATGGTTTATAGTTTATATACTTTGATCATTGACAGTGGCGGTGGATGATCTATAATGCTGGCCTGTTGTTGATGACGCGGAAGTAGCTCAGTTGGTAGAGCGCAACCTTGCCAAGGTTGAGGTCGAGAGTTCGAGACTCTTCTTCCGCTCCAGGTTTTTGGAGCCCGTCAGCAGCAGAGAGTAGGAAAGTAGCACTAGAAAGGTCGTCAAGGTTCTGTTAGAATGTTGTTCCTAACGCGGAAGTAGCTCAGTTGGTAGAGCGCAACCTTGCCAAGGTTGAGGTCGAGAGTTCGAGACTCTTCTTCCGCTCCAGTGAATGCTGGTTGGTGTAGTCGGCGGTAAATAGCAGTGCCCAATGCGGAAGTAGCTCAGTTGGTAGAGCGCAACCTTGCCAAGGTTGAGGTCGAGAGTTCGAGACTCTTCTTCCGCTCCAGTGAATACTGGTTGGTGTAGTTGGCGGTAAATAGTGGTCCCAATGCGGAAGTAGCTCAGTTGGTAGAGCGCAACCTTGCCAAGGTTGAGGTCGAGAGTTCGAGACTCTTCTTCCGCTCCAGAATTCTGAGGGAAGCTTGACGGCTTCCTTTTTTGATGTGCTAGTAGTCCCTCTGGCGAGGTAGCAAAGAGGTTATGCAGCGGCCTGCAAAGCCGTTTAGACGGGTTCGATTCCCGTCCTCGCCTCCAAGAATTCGCAGTAAAGAAAAAGCCCGCTTCCGAGTGGGCTTTTTTCGTTCTGTGCCATCTCTGTCGTGCCAGTCGCGCCGACAGCCGGTGCGGCGCCTGAGCGCGCGATCGCCTTACGACGACGGCGCGATCCAGGAAACGGCCTGTAGGGTGTACGCGGGCACAAGTTCCACGACCTGCATATGGCTCGGCCGTCGCCGCAGACGTACGCGCAGCCGTTCGGCAGACGCGTTCGCGGCACTTGCTCGACGCCCTGCAGCGCTGGCTGTGCGCCGCCCTTGACTCGCTCTCGCGTAAGTCGTACACGGCGGCGGCCATTCTGTACTCCTTGGACCTGTGTGAGCTGCAGCGTCGCGCGGGCCAGGCCGATGGTGCGCGGGGCCTTACCTCCCAATTGCGCGATGCCGGCAAAGACATGCTCGATTCGGGCGCGGGTCTTAGCAATGCGCTTGTTGCGCCGCTCTTGGGCACCCGAGATCGGTTTGTCCTGACTCCCTTTTCGCTGGATCTGCATGCGCCAGCCCTGTTTGCCCAGGCGTTCTTCTCGCTCACCGTTGACGTAGCCCTTGTTGGCAAAGATGTTGCAGTTCGTGTTGGCCGGGTCCAGCACCTCTTTGAAGTGCAGCGTGTCGTGCTCGCTGGCCGTGCTCACCTTGATCTTGCGCACCAGCTTGTAGCGCTTGTCGGCATTGCAGAAACCTTGTAGCCGAAGTAGGACTTGCCGTGCTTCTTGGTCCATCGCGCGTCCATGTCCTTCTGGGGGCGCTTGGCCGGGTTCCATTCGATGGGCATGGCGCCTTTCTTCACCAGCGCCGTCTCCTTGATGCTCAGCGACTGCTTCGGCGCCTGCACGATGCTCGCGTCGGCCATCTGCCCGCCGCGCGATATAGCCATGCTTACCCAGCCGCCGCTCACGGTCTCGAAGATGCTCTCGCTGGCGCCGGCCGGGATCAGGCGCTCCTTGAAGGTCCAGATCGTCGTCTGGTCCGGTATCTGGCTGCTCGAGCGCAGCTCGACGAAGCGTTGGAAGCTCAGACGGTCAAGTAGCGGGAATTCCATCTGTTCGTCGCTGAGGTTGAACAACTGCTGGTTCAGCAAGACACGGACCATCAGCTCGGTGGGGAATGGGGGCGACCGCCGCGCTCGCGGCTGGGGCGCGGAGCGGCACGGTCCACTTCCTCCGCCAAGGCGACGGTGCCGACGTGCTGCTCCATCACCCGCAGCGCATAGCCCAGCTTGTTCAGCTTGGCTTCGCGTTCTTGGTTTCGATCATGAGGGAGGGAGTCAGAATCATAGCGTTATACGCATCTCCCGCGCCGATTAACACGGCCCCGAAAAACGGCTCTATGCCGTTTCGTGTGGAACTTGACATCTAGTACCATAGCGGGCACTGCCATTTTGAAGACGAAGAACGCCTGATGAGTATTGCCGTTGA
>NZ_JBJXIB010000158.1:0-12739 GCF_046115965.1 Janthinobacterium sp. CG_23.3
CCCATCCCGAACAGGACCGTGAAACAATTTTGCGCCGATGATAGTGCTGCAACCAGTGTGAAAGTAGGTTATCGTCAGGCTTGTTATATTAAAAAGCCCCACCAGCCCCAGCGCGCTCAAGATCGCGCTGGGCGCCGGTGGGGCTTTTTTTCGTTTGGGTTTTGTAGGATTTTAAACCAGAAGCAACCCCTGGAGTCAGACCCTCGTCGCCAAGGCGAGAAGGTCTAACCTCAGCCCTTGTCCTTGATTTAGCCGCGCTTCCTACTGCTGCTGGTACGTCACCGTCAAGGTGTAGCTCGCCGAGCTGTAGCCGTTTAGCAGCACATAGACGTCGCCGTTCTCCGTCATGTTGACGGTGCAGCTTTCCGTGCTGGTCGAGCCGTCGGATTTGCAGTCATAGGTGCTGGTGGTCGGCGCCGTGGTTTTACGCACGTACAGGTCGGCGTCGCCGGTTCCCGACAGTTCCGCCTTGAAACTGCCGCCCGCGCCCACTTTATAGGGGCCGTAGTTGCGTTTCTGGCCAGCGGTCAGGCTGCCGGTAAACGTTTCCACGCGCTGCCCAGGTGGCGTTACGGCCGGGCCGTCGCTACCCAATTCCACCGCGTACGCCGTTGCCATGCGCGCAAATTTCAATGCGTGCAGCGCCTGGTTGCCGGAGTTGGCATAGGTATCGTTGGCGGTGTGGATGTACGGGTTGTCCTGTGTAAACGCGGTTTCAAACGGCATCGACGCGTAATAGCCTTGCGCGGTCCATGAGGCGTGGTCCGAGCAGCCGTAGCCGCACTTGTCGTAGCCAATCGTCAGCGTCGGCAGGTAGGTGTTGATCAGCTTGACGACGAAGTTGTTTTGCAGGCTGTCGGTGTAGTCGGTATAGATGTAGATGTCGCTTGGTGAACCTTTGTAGTTGGTCATGTCCAGTTGCATCACGCCGACCACGTTGACGTTGTTGGCCCTAAAGTTCTGGGCGATCTCCTGGGAACCGCGCAGGCCCACTTCCTCCGCCGCGTAGGCGATCATTTTGATGGTGCGGCGCGGCTTGTAGTTGCTCGCGACCATGGCGCGCAAGGCCTCGGTCATGCTGGCCACGCCGGAGGCGTCGTCGTCGGCGCCCGGGGCCCGGGTGGTCTCGCCGGGGTTGCTGCCGCTGATCGAATCCAGATGGGCGCCCAGGACCACGACTTCCGACGCGTTGTCGGTGCCGTTGATCGTCAGGATCACCGATTTCTGCGGATAATTAGGGTGGGTGAATTGCGTGACGCTAATGTCGCTGCGGCCGGCTGCCATGCCGGCCCACTTGGTTTTGATCCAATTCGACGCGTTCACACCGCCTGTCGTGGTGTAGTAACGATTGGTGAAGGCCGACAGGTCGTTAATGGTTTGCGCGATATTGCTGTCTTGCAGCAGCGGCAGCATCGGCGTGACCAACGTCTGATTGTCGATCACGTAGGCGGGGCGGGTCAGCGCCGCCAGGCTGGTGGTGACCGGTTGGCTCAGGGCTTTCTTGCCGGCGCTCTCGCTGGCGTGGTACATGAAGCCGCCGCAGCGTTTGAGTTCATGGTGGATCGCCTCCGACAGGTTCAGCATCTGCTGCTCGTCGACTTCCACCAGATGGACTTTTTCGGTGCCGGCGAACTGGCTGCCGGGGACGTTGGTTTCGGTAATCCGGCTTTCCTTGGCAATGGCGCGCGGCGCGACTTTTTGCAACTGGGTATAGGCGGCGTCGCCAACCGTAATCCAGATTTTTTTCGAATCCGCCGCCATCGTCGCGCTGGAAAATAGTCCCGCCAGCAGCAAGGCGATGATTTTCGGCGCCATACCGGAACATGTTGCCTTATGCATTTGAATCTCCATCTTTTTTCCTTTTTTTTAAAGTGAGGGGGTGATTCCCCATTACAGAACGAACTTCCCGTCGATAGACAAAAATCCGCTCATCCCGACGCCAACACAGCCTGGGTGACTGCCTTGGTCTGGATTCAAAGGCTGGCTTGCGGCGCTCGACATTGCCAAGCCGGTATTCTTGAGAAAAAAGATTGTAGAAATATTATTGAGGAAAGTTTAGCACGACGAATCGTATGCGCGCCTGCTTGTGTTTTTATGCAACAAAAAGATTGACGCAGCTCATCACGCTGCGCAGTGGCCGCGAGAGCATGGGGGACGACATGACGGGGGGGGGGCGCGCGGTTGCGCGGCCTTGCTGTCCCGGCTGGGGGGGGGCGGGGTATTGGTGAGCACAACAGCTTGATTTGTGTCGCGTCACTATTGCTGTGCATCCAGACTATTGGGCTGTATTATGAGCCTAGATTTCCTTTCATTTTAAAAGGTGTTTCCATGTCAGCTGAAGCAAAAAAATATCGCTTGGTCACGCGTAGCGACTTCGATGGTTTGGTCTGCGCGGTGCTGTTGAAGCACCTGGACATGATCGAGGAGATCCTGTTTGTCCATCCCAAGGATATGCAGGACGGGAAAATTGCCGTCAGCGACAACGACATCACGACCAACCTGCCATTCGTCGCTGGCGTGCACTTGGCGTTCGACCACCATCTGTCGGAGACCCTGCGCAACAGCGGCGAGCGCGCCAACCACATCATCCATCCCGAGGCGCCGTCGGCGGCGCGCGTGGTCTTCGATTATTACGGCGGCGACAAGGCGTTCCCGGCGGCCTGGTCCGACATGATGGCCGCCGTCGACAAGGGCGACGCCGCCCAGTTCAACCGGCAAGAGGTGCTCGATCCGCACGCTTGGGACTTGCTCAATTTCCTGATGGACGCGCGCACCGGCCTGGGACGTTTCCGCGAATTCCGCATTTCGAATTATCAGTTGATGATGGACTTGATCAACTACTGCAAGAACCACACGATCACGCAAATCATGGCCCTGCCGGACGTCAAGGAGCGCATGGATTTGTATTTCGAGCACAGCGAAAAATGCAAGGAGCAGATCCGTCGTTGCTCCAGCATCCACGGCAATCTGGTGGTACTGGACCTGCGCAACGAAGAGGTGATATTTGCCGGCAACCGTTTCATCATATATGCGATGTTCCCGGAGACGAACATTTCGATCCATGTGCTGTGGGGCTTGAAGAACCAGAATACCGTGTTCGCCACCGGCAAGTCGATATTGAACCGCACGTCGCGCACCAATATCGGCGCGCTGATGCTGGAGTACGGCGGCGGCGGGCACGAGAACGCCGGCACCTGCCAGGTGCCCAACGAGAAGGCGGCGCAGGTGTTGGAAGAGTTGAGCGGGCGAATTACCCTGGAGGGTTAGTCCCGCCGCGGCATAAAAAAACGGCACAGTCTTCGCAGACTGTGCCGTTTTGCGTTGCAGCGGGCCGACTCAGTTCTCGGCTTGCAGTGCCGGCAGCGCGATCTGGTTGTCGACGCTGAACTGGTAGTCCTTGAACACGTGTTCGGCGCTGAGCAACTGGTAGTTGCCGCTGGCCAGCTTGTGCGTGGTGTCCTTCAGGCGGTAGGTGTAATGGCCGCAGGTCCAGCAGTTGAAGTTGCGCATGTGCGTGCACAGGCAAGTCTTGTCCATCACGACGATGTTTTTCTCGGTCGGATGGGCCGCCACTTCGCGGTTGTAGGCGTTGATGTAGGCGCAATTGCCGGTGGCGTCGAGCAGGTAGCCGTAGGATTCGCAACCCGGGCGGATGCCCGCGCCGATCGCCGGCGTGCTTTTGAGCATGCGCATCGGGTAGCCGGTCGGCGAGATGCCGTTGACGATAATGTCCTCTTCCTGCGCCTTCACGTATTCCTGCTTGACCTTGGCCGGCAGGCCGCACTCGTTGGTGATGGTGAAGCGGGTCGCCACCTGTACACCGGCCGCGCCCGCTTCCAGGAAGGACACCGCGTCGCTGCCGGTGAAGATGCCGCCGGCGGCGATCAGCGGAATGTCGAGTTGCTCGGTCTTCAGGTAAGCCAGCACTTCCTGCGTGATCGCATGCAGGTCGTAGTTGGCCCAGTCCATGCCGAAGCCCAAATGGCCGCCGGCCAGCGGGCCTTCGACGATGATGAAGTCGGGCAAACGGTCGAGCTTGGCGTTCTTGCGCAGGAAAATCTGCAGCGCGCGCACCGACGAGACGATGATGCCCAGCTTGGCGTCGCGGAAACGCGGATGGTCGGCGATCAGCGCGAACGAGCCGAAGTGCAAGCCGGCCGACAGCGTGATGCCGTCGATGCCGGCGTCGAGCGCCGCGTTCAGGCGCACGCGCAAGGTTTCGCGCGGGCCGTTCATGGTCAGCTTTTCCATGCAGTTGACGAAGATCAGGCCATCGCCATTTTTCGCTTCCATGGTCTTGCCGATGTGCAGGCGCTGCGCTTCGGCCAGGCGGCCCAGGTCGAACTGCACCACGGCCTTGTCGGTATTGTTGATATTGAATTTGTACAGCTTCGTCTTGTCTTTGACGAAAGTGGTATCGAAGCGGCGGTCGGAGACGTCCTCGACCATGGCGTCCGAGATATGGCCGATGCCGTTCAGCCGGGCCGCTTCCAGCGCCAGCTCCGAGGTTGAAATATCGACGCCCATGCCGCCAATCATGATGGGCACGTATTCTTTTTTGCCGAACTTCAGGCGGAAATCATCAACACGTTTCATTGCTATCCTTAGACTACCGTGGTTTATCACTGAGCCAGATGTGCACCGGCGCCCATTGCGGCGTGGATGCGGTATGGCACCGCCGCCGCGCACTTGGCGCACGAAGCCTTGTACAGCCTCAATTTTACCCTATGCGGGCAAGGCCTCCGCGGGGGGGGGGGGGGGGGGGGGGGGGGGGGGGGGGGGGGAGGGGGGGGGGGGGGGGGGGGGGTTGGTGTCACGTCAATCGCTCGTTTTTCTGCACTCCTCCCCCCCCCCCCCCCCCCCCCCCCCCCCCCCCCCCCCCCCCCCCCCCCCCCCCACTCCCCCCCCCCCCCCCCCCCCCCCCCCCCCCCCCCCCCCCTCCCCCTCCCCCCCCCCCCTCCCCCCCCCCCCCCCGGAGCCTGTTTAGTCGCGGAAATTGTTGAATTCCAGCGGCATGTCCGGCACGTCCTTGCGCAGCATCGCCATCGCCGCCTGCAGGTCGTCGCGCTTGGCGCCGGTGACGCGCACCGATTCACCCTGGATGCTCGCTTGCACCTTCATCTTGCTGTCCTTGATGACGCGGGTAATCTTCTTCGCGTCCTCGGTTTCGATGCCGTTCTTGATCTTGATGATTTGCTTGACCTTGTCGCCGCCGATTTTTTTGATATCGCCCTCGTCGAGGAAGCGCACGTCGACCTTGCGCTTGGTCAGCTTGTTGGTCAGCACGTCGCGCACCTGGCTGAGCTGGAAATCGGAGTCGGCGAAGGCGGTCAGTTCGTTTTCCTTGTGCTCGACGCGCGCGTCGCTGCCTTTGAAATCGAAGCGGGTCGAGATTTCCTTGTTGGCTTGCTCGACGGCGTTCTTGACTTCGATCATATCGGCTTCGGAGACTACATCAAATGACGGCATGGTCCATTCCTTTTCATTGTGGCGAGCGCGCACTTGCAGCGCGCCGGGCGGCGACCAAACTCCCGCGAGTGGCGCCGCCGCGTTAAAGATGCGACATTTTAACGGACAACGGCGGCGGCGCCCCGGTGCGGCACTGGTTTTTTGTTGGTTTGGCTCTATAATCGAACAAAAAAACCGGTATCCCATGCACCCCGACCTCGCCATCGAACACAACGTCCCGCTCAAAACCCTGAACAGCTTTGGCATTGATGCCCGCGCGCAATCTTTCCTGCGCGTCGAGTCGCTGGCCCAGTTGCGCGCCGCGCTGGCCGAGCCGGCGCTGGCGGCCATGCCGCGCCTGCTGCTGGGCGGCGGCAGCAACATCGTCCTCACCGGCGACTACGCCGGCCTGGTGCTGCACATGGCCACGCGCGGCATCGCCGTGGTCGGCGCCGACGCCGACGCCACCCTGGTGCGCGCGGCCGCCGGCGAAACCTGGCACGACTTCGTCCAGTGGACCTTGCAACGGGGCTTGGGCGGCTTGGAGAATTTGTCCCTGATTCCCGGCACCGTCGGCGCCGCGCCGATCCAGAACATCGGCGCCTACGGCGTCGAAATCAGGGACGTCTTCCACAGCCTGACCGTGTTTGACTGCGCCAGCGGGACAACGTTCGAGATGGACCGCGCCGCCTGCCGCTTCGGCTACCGCGACAGCGTGTTCAAGCAGGCCGGGGGTGGCGCTCTGGTGATCGTCGACGTCACGTTCGCCTTGCCGCCGCGCTGGCAGGCCAATTTGCGCTACGCCGAGCTGGCCCAGGCGGTGGCCGAGCAGGGCTGGGCGGCGCCGACGGCGCGCCAGGTCGCCGACACGGTGGTGGCGATCCGCCGGCGCAAGCTGCCCGATCCGGCCGTGATCGGCAACGCCGGCAGTTTTTTCAAGAACCCGGTGGTCTCGCGCGAGCAGTGCGCCGGCTTGCTGGCGAAGTTTCCGGCGCTGGTGCACCACGCGCAAAGCGACGGCAGCGAGAAGCTGGCGGCCGGCTGGCTGATCGACCAGTGCGGCTGGAAGGGCAGGAACCTGGGGCCGGCCGGCGTGTATCCGCAGCAGGCGCTGGTGCTGGTGAACAACGGCGGCGCCAGCGGCGCCGACATCATCCGGCTGGCGCAGGCGATCCAGCGCGACGTGCAGGCGCGCTACGGCGTGCTGCTGGCGCCGGAACCGGTGTTTGTGTGAGGGTATGAAAAAACCGGCGCTTGCCGGTTTTTTTGTCCGCGGCCAGCGGGCGGTGATGCGAACCACCGGCGAAGGCCGGGGTCAGACCCCGAGGGGCTGACCCGGTTGCGGCGCTCAGCCGAAGTGGCAGACGTAGTCCAGCGTTTCCAGCGTTTCGATGTCGAAGCGGCTCTCGCCCGGCACGTCGAATTGCTGTCCGCCTTGGTAGACGGTCCATTCGCTGGCGCCGGCCAGGCGCACCCGGCATTTGCCGGAGACGATTTCCATGGTTTCCGGCGCGCCGGTGTTGAAGCTCAGCGAGGAGGCGAAAATCACGCCGAGGGTTTTTTTGCTGCCGTCGGCGAACAACACCGTGTGCGAGACGCATTTGCCGTCGAAGTAGATATTGGATTGTTTGACGACGCTGACATTGTCCAGTTGTGTGCTCATGCTTGCGGGTTTCCTAAGGGGTAAGTGGGTCCGCCAGGTCGGCGGCGCTGTAGACGCGGTTGCGTCCGCCGCGCTTGGCGGCGTAAAGGGCCTGGTCGGCCCGTTCGATCAGTTGCGCCACGCCGCTCGCGGCCGACGGCACCATGCGCGCCACCCCGATCGACATGGTCACGACGCCGAACGGTTCGGCCTGTGGATTGTCCAGCCGGAGGGTTTCCAGCTGGCGGCGGCAAGCCTGGGCGACGCCTAGCGCGCCGGCCAGTTCGGTGTCGGGCAGGATCAGCGCGAACTCCTCGCCGCCGTAGCGCGCGGCCAGGTCGGCCGGGCGCTTCAAATGTTCGGTGAGCACCGCGGCGACCTTTTTCAGGCACAGGTCGCCCGCCAGGTGGCCGTAGTTGTCGTTGTAGAGCTTGAACGAGTCGATGTCGCACATCAGCAGGCTCAGCGGCACCTTGTCGCGCTGGCCGCGCTGCCATTCGGTGTGCAGCACCTCGTCGAAGCGGCGCCGGTTGGCGATGCCGGTCAGGCCGTCGAGCGCGGCCAGCTTTTGCAGCTCGATGTTGGCGTCGGCCAGGCTTTTCTGGCTCTCGCGCAGGAAGCGGAAGGCCTGGTCGCGCTGCAGCCGGCTGATGTGGGCGCCCGAGTGGTAGCGGATGCGCGCCAGCAGTTCGAGCTTGTCGGGCAGCTTGACGACGTAGTCGTTGGCGCCGACGGCGAAGCTGAGCGCCTTCATCTGCGGGTCTTCCTTGGACGACAGCACGATCACCGGCACGCTGGCCAGCGCCGGGTCGGCGCGGTACTGGCGGATCAGGTCGTGGCCGTCGATGGACGGCATCACCAGGTCTTGCAGGATCACCGTCGGTTGCAGCTGCAGCGCGGTGGACAGGGCCAGCGCCGCCTCGGTGACGAAGTGGAATTCGATGTCCTCGTGCTCGCGCAGCATGCGCCGTATCGCCTCGACGATGATCAACTGGTCGTCGACCAGCAGCACGCGCACCTTGAAGGCGGTCAGGTAGGCGTCGGGTTCGGCGTTGTTGCTGGTCTCGGACATCTGTTTTCTCTTTTTTGGAGTCTATTTGCTACCCACTTTGGCGCGCAACGCCGGCCCGATATGCTCGAGCGGCAAAATCACCTGCGCCGCGCCCAGCTCGGCCGCGGCGCGCGGCATGCCGTAGACGGCGCTGCTGGCCTGGTCCTGCGCCACGGTCCACTGGCCGGCCCGGCGCATCGCCAGCAAGCCGTCGCCGCCGTCGCGGCCCATGCCGGTGAGTAATATTCCGACGGCCTCGCCGCGCCAGTGCTGCGCCACGCAGTGGAAAAACACGTCCACCGACGGCCGATAGGCGTAGTCGCGCGGTGCTGCATCGTAACTCAGGCGGTAATTTTGATCCAGTACCAAATGGTCGTTGGTTTTGGCGACGTGCACCATGCTCCCGCTCAACTCGTCGCCATCGTCGATCGCCTTCACCGGCATCGCCAGCTGCTCGCCGAGCCAGTTGGCGAACACGCTGGCGAAGCTTTCGTCGATGTGTTGTACCACCACCACGGCGCAACCGGGCGGCGCCACCCAGCCGGCCAGCAGCCTGGCCAGCGCCGCCGGGCCGCCGGTGGAGGCGCCGATCGCCACCAGCGTCGATGGCGCGTTGTCGTTGCGCTCGGGCGGGCGCGGCCCGGCGCGCCCGTGCAGCGCGTCGCCGCCGCCGCTGTGGCGGATCAGCTTGCCGATGGTCTTGATCTTCGCCAGCAGCGGCGCGGCGCCGTCGGGGCCGCCGCGCAGCACCGGCGTGGCGGTGACGTCGAGCGCGCCGGCGCCGAGCGCGCGGAAGACCTGGTTGACGTTGTCCTGCGGCGCGCCGGTGACGACCAGGATCGCGCACGGGCACAGTTGCATGATCTGCCGGGTCGCCTCGACGCCGTCCAGCTCCGGCATGTTCAAGTCCATCAGGATCAGGTCGGGCCGGTTCTCCAGGCACATGCGCAGCGCCTCCAGGCCGGTGCGGGCGATCCACAGCACCTGGTGCTCGGCGGTGCTGGCGACCACCCGCCGCAGCGCCTCGGCGGCCATGCCGACGTCGTTGGCGATGGCGATTCTCACAGGCGCGCCTCGCCGATCAGGTCGGCCACCGCCTCAAGCAGGGTGGCGTCGTGGAAGCTGCCCTTGGTCAGGTAGTAGTCGGCGCCGGCGGCCAGGCCGCGGGCGCGGTCTTCCGGCCGGTCCTTGTAGGAGACGATCATTACCGGCAGCGCGTGCAGGTGCAGGTCCTTCTTGATCAGGCCGACCAGCTCGATGCCGTCCATGCGCGGCATGTCGACGTCGGTGATGACCAGGTCGTAGTCGCCGCTGCGCACCACGTTCCAGCCGTCGATGCCGTCGATGGCGATGTCGACGGCGAAGCCGCGCGCCTGCAGCAGCTTGCGCTCCATCTCGCGCACCGTCAACGAATCGTCGACGACGAGGATGCGCTTGACCTTGCGGCGCCCGTCCTGCTCGGCCTGGGCCAGCGGTTGCAGGCCGCCCTCGTGCAGCAGCTTCTCGATCGACAGCAGCAGGTCGGGCACGTCGAGGATCAGCACCGGCTCGCCGTCGTCGAGCAGGGCGGCGGCGGAGATGTCGCGCATCTTGCCGAAGATCGGGTCGAGCGCCTGCACCGCCAGGCTGGTCTCGCCGCGGATAGCGTCGACCACCAGCGCGTAGCGCCGCGCGCCGCCGCCCAGCACCACCACGGCCAGCTCGGCGGCGCCGGCCGGCGCCGCGCCCAGTTCCAGCACCTGGGCCGCCGAGACCAGTCCCAGGTGCTCGCCGCCGAGATCGAAGAACTGCTTGTTTTCAAGCGTGTGGATGGCCGCCTGCGGCACCCGCATCACCTTCTCGACCTTGACGATCGGCACCGCGTACGCCTCGCCGCCAACCTCGACCACCAGCGCGCGCACGATCGACTGCGTCAGCGGCAGCGTGATCAGGGCGCGGAAGCCCTGGCCCGGCGCCGACTCCAGCCGCACCGTGCCGTTTTGTTGGCGGATGGTTTCGTGGACGATGTCGAGGCCGACGCCGCGCCCGGACAACTGGTTGGGCGTGGCCTTCAGGCTGAAGGCCGGCAGGAACAGGAATTCCAGCAGCTCGGCCGGCGACAGCGCCGCCGCCATCGCCGCGCTGGCCATCTGCCGCTGGACGACGGTGGCGCGGATTCTCTCCAGGTCGACGCCGCGGCCGTCGTCGCTGATCTCGATGCTGAGCATGCCGGCGCGGTGGCGCGCCTCCATGCGGATGGTGCCCAGCGCCGGCTTGCCGGCGGCGGCGCGCTCGGCCGGCTCCTCCATGCCGTGGTCGAGGGCGTTGCGCAGCATGTGGTTGAGCGGGCTTTCGATGCGCGCCAGGATGTCGCGGTCGACCAGCGTGTCCTCGCCGTCGATGTCCAGGCGGGCCTCTTTGCCCAGGCTGCGCGCCAGGTCGCGCACCATGCGCGGGAAGGCGTGCACGCCGTCGCGGAACGGGCGCATGCGCAGCGCCAGCACCTCGTCGACCAAGCCCTGGGCCACCGTCAGCAGGCGCCGCTCGTAGTTTTCGACGTCGGCGATGTGCTCCATGACGAACTGCTTGAGCGGCGCGCTTTTCTGCAGCGCCAGCAGGGACTTCTCCTTGAGCGCGGCGTCGTTGCCGCGGGCGATGGCCTGGTGCAACTGCTCGACGACGCCGAACAGGCTGGCCTGGTTGCGCTTGAAGCGCTGCAGCGAGGCGATCAGCGGATGCATCTGGTGGGCGTTGATGCGCGACTCGCTGGCCAGCGACAGCAGGCGGTCGAAGTTCTGCGCCGGACCCTTGGGCGCGCTGCGCGCCGGCGCGGCGGCCTCGTCGGCGGCGGCCGGCGCCGCCTCGGGCTCGGACTCGGGCTCGGCATTGGACGGCAGCGGCGCCACCACCGGCTGGTAGGGCGCCGGCGGCGCCAGTTGCGCGCTCGGCGGCGCCGCCGGCGCCGCCTTCGGCAAGGCCGGCAGTTCGGGCAGCCCGGCGATGCCGGCGATGCCGCTCAGGGTGCGCTCGATCAGCGCCGCGTTCGCCAGCAACCAGGCTTCCGCGCCGGCGTCGTCCAGGCGGGCGATCTGCATGATCAGGTCGACCCCGGCCAGCAGCACGTCGATGCGCTCGGGCGTGAGGCGCAGCGTGCCGCGCTGGGCGGCGACGAAGGCGTCCTCCATCTGGTGCGCCAGTTGCACCACCGCGCCCAGGCCGACGATGGCGGCGGCGCCCTTGATCGAGTGCGCCGCCCGCATCATCGCCTCGACCGCGCCGGCGTCGCCGGCGTGGCGCTCCATCGCCAGCAAGCCGTCGGTCAAGATCTGCGTCTGGCCGTCGGCCTCCATGCGGAACAGGTCCAGCATGGAAAACTGGCTCAGGTCGTGCGGTTCCTGGTGGCTCATCGCAGTGCCCTCGCAAGTTGGTAGCCGATCAGCGCCGCGTCCAGGCAGCCGATGTGCATGTCGTCGTGCTCGATCACGCCGCTCAGGTAGCGCGACAAGCCCTTGTTGATGGTGGCGGCCGGCGCGCGCACGGCGGCGCCGGCGTAGCGCACGATGCCGTGCAGGTCGGCCACCGGCAGCGCGAAAGCTTGCGCCTCCCACTCCAGCAGCAGCAGGCGGGCGAAGGTGTGGCGGCCCTGCGCCGGCGGCCCGGCCTGGGCGTCGATGCCCAGCAGGCCGGCCAGCGACATGCACGGGTAGAGCTGGCCGCCGACGTTGACGACGCCGCACAGGGCGCGGTCGCCGCGGTGCGGCAGCGCGTGCGGCTTGGCCTGCGGCGCCACCGAGACGAACATCTTGGTGGGCAGGGCCAGCCATTCGCGGTCGACGCGGAACACCAGCGCCGAACTGTCCTTGAGCGCGCCGCTGTCGGCGCGGGTGCGGAAGTGGCTGGCCC
This sequence comes from Janthinobacterium sp. CG_23.3, assembly GCF_046115965.1. NCBI lineage: Bacteria > Pseudomonadati > Pseudomonadota > Betaproteobacteria > Burkholderiales > Oxalobacteraceae > Janthinobacterium > Janthinobacterium sp. CG_23.3. The sequence continues at coordinate 12,024 of NZ_JBJXIB010000158.1, forward strand.
ATTCGCGCTTGTAGGCGGCGTCGACCGGGCGCTGCAAATTGCGCTGGGCGGCGTCGGCGTAGACTTCGCAGTTGCGGCAATGGACGTGCTGCGCCAGCTTGGGGCAGCTTTGGTCGCCGACCACGCCGATCTGCTTCCAGCAGTCGTCGATCAGCTGGGAGGGGGCGTCGAGGGTGCTCGTCATAATGGGCCTTTAGGATGCCTGGCGGCGTTGGTAGATGCGCGCCGCGCGGGCTTTGAACGCGGCCGCGGCGGCGCCGTTGCCGTTGTGCTCGGCCAGCAGCGCGAGGTGGCACAGCGCCTCGTAATGGTCGGGCTGCAGATAGACGCAGCGGCGCCAGTAGTCCTCGGCCAGCGCCATCTTGTCGGATTGCTCGTTGAGGATGCCGAGGATGAAATAGGCTTCGGCGGCGTCCGGTTGCCGGGCCAGGTGGGCGTGGCACAGTTCGCCGGCCTGTTGCGCCAGGCCGCGGTCGGCCAGGCTGCGGGCCTGTTCGAGCAGGTTGCCGGGGCCGGCCGGCAGCGGCGCCAACTTGGCTGGCGCCAGTGCCAAGGCCGGCTTGGCCAGGGCGGCCGGCGGCGTGCGCGGCGCCGGGGTGAAGGCCGGCCAGGCGGCGGCCGGCGCCGGCCAGGCGTGCTGAGGGGCCGCCAGCGGGGTCGCGGTCCGCTCTGTCAATTTCCTTCGTCCCCTTCAGAGTTTCTTTTTCCCCCCCCTG